>NZ_JAIXMK010000141.1:0-23396 GCF_020328095.1 Streptomyces sichuanensis | reverse complement strand
CCCGCCGCGGCGGCGCCCGACGGGACCGTACGGCTGGCCGGGTCGCAGGTGCCCATCGGGCCCGGGCCGCGCGTCGCCGACGGCCGCGAGTCGCACGGCCGGACGGGCACCGGCCCCACCACCGGGTGGGTACGGCCCCCGGCGGGGGCATCGGCCGCCGCCGTCCCCGGCCAGGCGAGCGCACCGGTGCCGACGCCCGACGGCGCGACCGGCGCCCAGAGCGACCCGGGGCGCTGGCGCCCCTGGCGGTTCCGCATGTCCAACGACGTCTGGGGCACTCCCGTCGTCTCCGACGACCTGCTCTACGTCACCTCCTTCGAGGTGCACGCCCTCGACGTGGGCAGCGGTCGACGGCAGTTCAAGACCCGTGACGTGGCATGGGCGATGGCCGTCGCCGACGGGCGCATACACGCCTCCGACGGTCCGACGCTCTACGCGCTGGACGCCGGTGACGGGGCGGAGCGGTGGCGCCTGGCCACGGACGGCTGGGTGTACTCCCTCAAGGCCGACCGGGGAACGATCGTCACGGGCACGCGCGGCGGTGGCGTCCAGGCGTGGGAAGCCGCCAACGGTGAGCTGCTGTGGGAGATGAGCGGCGCCCAGACCGACTTCGAGACCCCCGACTGCGGTCCCGTCGTCCACGACGGCACGGTGTACGTCTGGGCCGACGCGCGCCTGCGCGCGCTGGAGGCCCGTACGGGCGTGGAGCGCTGGTCCTACCCCGTGGGCGACGCGGCGTCCTGCGGAGGCGTGCCCGTACGGCTGCTGTCCGCGCCCGACGGCATGGTCTACGTCGCGGCCGGGACGCGCGTGCTGGCCATCGACGTGGCGCGCGGGGACGTGCGCTGGCGCTTCGAGGCGCCGGCGGTCTTCCTGAGCCCGCCCGCGTTCGCCTCCGGCCCCGCCGTCACGGGCGGCGGCGTGTACATCGCCGACTACCTGGGCACGGTCTACGCCCTGGACGCGGCGACCGGCCGCGACCGCTGGCGCATAGCGACGGAGGCCCGCCAGTCCACGGAGCCGGTGCTCGTCGCGGCCGGCGCCGTGCACCTGGGCAGCGGAGGTGCGCTGTACACGCTGGACGCGGTCACGGGCACCCCCAAGTGGCGGTTCGCCGCTGGCGGCGACATCATCGGCGCGCCCGTCGTCGCCGACGGACGGGTGCACTTCGGGTCCGCGGACCACTGCCTCTACACGGTGGACGCCGCCGGGGGGCAGCTGCGGTGGAAGCTCGCCACGGGCGGTGAGATCACGGGCTCGCCGGTGGCCGCCGGCGGCGTGGTGTACGCCTGCAGCAAGGACCGTTGCGTGTACGCGCTGGACGCCGCCAAGGGGACCGGGCAGTCACGGCGCTGACCGTGCGGACCGGTGCGCGGCACCGGTCCGCCCCTCACCGCAGCCGGTAGTCGTGCGTGCGTGACGCGAAGCGCGCCTGCTGGTCCGCCACGGAGAGGTTGCCCAGGGAGACCAGGTGGGGAGCCAGGGCCGTCGCGTGTGCGGCGGCGGCCTCCCGGGCCGCCCACAGGGCGCGGACCGTGCCCTGGACCGGTGCGGTGGGATACGAGGCGATGACGGTGGCGGCGCGCAGGGCTGCGGCCGTGGCCTCGCCGGGCGGGGTCAGCTCCGACACCAGCCCGATCTCGTACGCCCGGCGCGCCGAGAGGCGCTCCGCCGACCCCATCAGGGCCATCCGGGCGGCCTCGCCGTGCGGCATGCGCTGGGCCATGTGCACGGACTCGTACGCGCTGACCATGCCGTAGGTCGTGTGCGGGTCGAAGAAGGACGCGTTCTCGGAGGCGACGACGAAGTCGGACTCGCCCAGGAGGTAGAACGCCCCGCCGCAGGCCATGCCCCCGACCGCAGCGATGACGGGCTTCCACAGGTCGGCGGCCTTGGGACCGACGGTGCGCAGGGGGTCGTCCACCGAGTACGGCGAGCCCGGCTGCGGAACGTCGGCGGTGCGGTCGATGCCCGTGCAGAAGGCACGGTCGCCGGCGCCGGTGAGCACGACGGCCCGTACCGAGTCGTCCCGGCGGAACTCCCGCCAGGCATCCTCCAGTTGCCCGGCGGTGGCCAGGTCGATGGCGTTGTGCCGCTCGGGGCGGTCGAGAGTGAGGAGGGCGACGCCGTCCGGGCGCCGTTCCATGCGCAGGGTCACGGGCGCTCCAGCAGCCAGCGGGGGACGGTGATGCCGGGGGCGATCTCCGTGAAGGCGACCTCGACGGGCGCGCCGATCCGCAGGCCGGCCGGATCGGCGGAGCCGAGCGGGGCGTCGGCGTGGGCGACGAGATTGCCCACGAGGCGGATGCCCGGGGCGTCCGCGAGCTCGACGACGATGACGTTGTACGGGGCCAGCTCTGCGTAGCCGGGCAGGAGGGGCGGGTGGGGCAGGACGTACGACCAGATGCGGCCGCGCCCGGACATCCGGCGCCACTCGGCGGCGAAGGACCGGCAGTGCGGGCAGCAGGGCCGGGGCGGGAAGCGGAGCCAGCGGCAGTCGGTGCAACCCTGAACGCGCAGCTCACCGCGGGCGGCGAAGTCCCAGAAGGGCTGCCCGTCCTCGTCCGGTACGGGCAGCAGCAGGCCGTTGTCAGTGGTGCCCTTCATCATGGAGGACATGAGCACTCAACTCCTCAGCAGCAGTGCTGAAGTGGGGACGCCCTCGCCTGCCGTGACCAGGCAGGTCGAGGCGCCGGGCACCTGCGCGGTGGAGGTGCCGCGGAGCTGCCGGACACCCTCGTTGATGAGGTTGAAGCCATGGACGTAAGCCTCGCTGAGACCGCCGCCGGCGGTGTTGACCGGAAGCCGGCCGCCGAGTTCGAGGGCGCCGTCCTCGGAGAAGGCCGCGCCCTCGCCGCGGCCGCAGAAGCCATAGCCTTCGAGCGAGAGGGGAATGAGCGGAGTGAACGCGTCGTAGATCTGCGCGACGTCGACGTCCGCGGGGCCGAAGTCAGCCGTCTTCCACAGCTGCCGGCCGGCGGCCCAGGAGGGGCCGGCCAGTGGGTCGTCCGCCCAGTAGTTGACCATGCCGTGGTGCTGGGGCGGCAGGCCCTGGGCGGCCGAGTGCACATAGACCGGGCGGTGCCGGCAGTCGCGGGCGCGCTCCGCGGCGACGACGACACACGCCAGCGCGCCGTCCGTCTCCAGACAGTTGTCGAAGAGGCACAGCGGCTCACTGATCCAGCGGGAGGTCATGTACGTGTCGCGGGTCAGCGGGCGCCCGTACATCATCGCGGCGGGGTTCTGGTTGGCGCGGTTGCGGCAGGCCAGGGCGACGTTGAAGAAGTGGTCGCGCGTCGCGCCGTACTCGTGCATGTAACGGCGGGCGAGCATGGCGATCTCGTCGGCCGGGCGGAGCAGTCCATACGGACGGGTCCACTGTCCGGGTACGGGCAGCTGGACCCGGGTGTCGCGCCAGGGGCGGGGGCCCGAGCCGCGCTTGCGTGAGCGCCATGCGACGCCGACGGTCGCCTGGCCGGTGGTGAGGGCGGCGGCGAGGTGGGCGACGGTCGCACAGGAGCCGCCCCCGCCGTAGCCGACGCGGGAGAAGAAGGTCACGTCACCTGCGCCGATGGCTTTGGCGATCTCGACCTCGTCGGTGGTCTCCATGCTGTACGAGGCGAAGGCGTCCACGTGGGAGGGGGAGATGCCGGCGTCGTCCAGGGCGGCCAGGACGGCCTGGCAGGCCAAGCGCCTTTCGGATGCGGCGAGTTGGCGGGAGAAGGGGGTCTGGCCAATGCCGACGATCGCAGTGGTGTCCTTGAGTGTTGCCGTCATCGCCACCTCCGTGCTGTCGGTGCTGACAGCGCGGAAGGCTATCGCTAATCTGACGTGCCGTCAGCTAGCTCGCCGGAGGGCGGGCCGGCCCGGGGCGGAAGAGGGCATGCGATGCGCGGTGACCTGGAATTCGGCTCGATACCCGCTCTCGTCCGCACGGCTGCCGAGCGGTACGCGGAGCGCGAGGCGGTGGTCGACGGCCGGGTCCGGATCACCTACCGGCAGCTGGGGGAGCAGGTCGAGCGGGCAGCCGCCGCGTGCCTCGCCACCGGGGTGGAGCCCGGCGACCGGGTCGCGGTCTGGGCGCCGAACACGCTGGACTGGATCGTCTCCGCCCTCGGCGCCGTCACCGCCGGCGCCGTGCTCGTCCCGGTCAACACCCGCTTCAAGGGGTCCGAGGCGGTCCAGGTGCTGGCGCGCACACGGGCCCGGCTGCTCTTCGTCACCGGTACCTTCCTCGGCACCTCCTACGTGGCGGCGCTGCGCAGCGCCGCCGGACGTGCCGTCCCCGGCGGTGCGGCGGGGGAAGGGGGCGGGCCGCGGGCCGTGCCGGGGGCGGGGCCGCTGTCCGGGCTGCCGCATCTGCGGGACGTCGTCGTCCTGGCGGACGCCGCACCTGCGGACTTCCGTACCTGGAAGGAGTTCCTCGCCGCCGGGGACGCCGTGCCGGGCACCGCCGTACGGGCCCGGGCCGGGGCCGTCGCGCCCGGCGCGGCCTCGGACATCCTCTTCACCTCGGGCACCACGGGCGCGCCCAAGGGCGCCGTCATCACCCACGCCCAGACGCTGCGTGCGTACGGGGTCTGGGGCGAGCTGGCCGGACTGCGGGAAGGAGACCGCTATCTGATCGTGAACCCGTTCTTCCACACCTTCGGTTACAAGGCGGGGGTCATCGCCTCGGTGATGCGTGGCGCGACGATGGTCCCGCAGCCCGTCTTCACCCCGGAGTCCGTGCCGGCCCGCATCGCGGCCGAACGCATCTCGGTCCTGCCCGGCCCGCCCACGCTCCTGCAGGCGCTCCTGGACCACCCGGCCCGGGCGGCGTACGACCTCTCGTCGCTGCGGGTGGTCGTGACGGGGGCGGCGGTCGTGCCCCGGCTGCTGATCGACCGGCTGCGGGGCGAGCTGGCGATCCCCACGGTGCTGACCGCCTACGGCATGAGCGAGGCGACCGGAGTGGTCACGATGTGCCGGCGCGGTGACCGGGCGGAGGTCGTCGCGGGTACGTCGGGCCGGGCCATCCCGGACACCGAGCTCCGGGTGGCCGGCCCCGACGGGGCCGCGGCGGCGCCCGGGGAGGCCGGCGAGATCCTGGTGCGGGGGTACCAGGTGATGTCCGGCTACTTCGAGGACCCGCAGGCCACGGCGCAGGTGCTGGGGGCCGATGGGTGGCTGCGCACGGGTGACGTCGGCGTGCTGGATGCCGACGGCAATCTGCGCGTCACCGACCGCGTGAAGGACATGTTCATCGTGGGCGGCTTCAACGCCTACCCCGCCGAGATCGAACTGGTCCTGGCACGGCATCCGGGCATCGCGGAGGTCGCCGTCGTCGGGGTGCCGGATGCGCGGCTCGGTGAGGTCGGCAAGGCGTTCGCCGTGCGGCGGACCAGGAGTGGGGGCGAGGCCGGCGCGGACGTCACGGCGGACGAGCTGATCGCCTGGGCGCGACGGGAAATGGCCAACTACAAGGTGCCGCGCGCAGTGGAGTTCGTGACGGAGCTGCCCCGCAACGCGTCGGGAAAGGTGCGCAAGGGGCTCTTGCGCGAGCGGGACGCCCGTACCGGCCGGTGCGGCGAGGACGCGGGCCCGTCATAGCGCGGATGCCGCGGTGCTGTGCTGGACGGGAGGGGCACCGGGCGGGCGGGGGTCGCCGGCTCCTGCATGCTGCCCGCCCTCTCCCGCTCGCTGGCGCCGCCGGGCCCGGGCGCCCGCACCGGGCCACCGCCCGGTTCCCAGCCGCGCTCGTGCGCGGGGGTGCCGGCCCCCGGGCAGCGCCGCCCTGGCGGCGCTGCCGTTGGGCGCGGTCAGGTGAGGCGCAGGGTCTTGTCGACGGTGGTGCTGTGGTCGTCGGCTCCGCCGTTGAGGTGGGCGAGGACGCCGGTGGAGTGGTCGTCGAATATCTTCCCGGCCACCGGCGGGGACTGCAGGGCGGTGGAGGTCGAGTGGTCGTCGGCAATCGCCGGCACCGCGCCGATGATGGCCGCAGCCGTGGCGAGGCCGAGGACGACGAGTGCCTTCGAGCCGCGGGCCGAGCCGTGGTCCGTCATCGTGGTTTTCATCGCTGCTCCTCTGATCGGGGGTCGTGATGCGTGGGTCGTCAGTGGTGCTTTGTCGGCGAACGTACCGGTGCGCCGCGGTGGCGTACGGCGTTCGGCCGAAAACTTTCGGGCAGCCGCAGGGGCCGGCACCGACGGCTCCCCCTCCATGCCGTCGGCGCCGGCCCCTGGCGGTCCCCCCGCTATGGGCCTTCGGACGTGTGTCCGCCCCCGGTGGTGCTGATCCCCCGTTGGACCGTGCCCTTCGTCCCTCCCCCTGAAGGGCCGTGTCCCTTGTGCGTGCTACCGGCGGGCCCCCCGTGCGTTTCCCCCGTCGAGCTCCCCGTCGGTCTTCCCCGAGGTGGTTCCCCCGTGCTCCCGTTCACCCCGGAGAGGCGGTGCGGTCCGGGAGCTTCCGGCCGATGTCTGGCGGAAGCTCCCCTGCGCACGTACCGGTTGGGTCAGAAGGGCTTCTCGGTCGTCACGTGGTCGTCCTGCATCACGAACGCCGGAACGTCGGTGACGTGGTCGTCCTTCAGCGTGAGCGACGGCTCGCCCGTCACGTGGTCGTCCTGGGGGGTGGCCGTGCCGTCTCCCAGCTTCGCCGCACTCAGCGGGAGGTCCGTCACGTGGTCGTCCTGCGGCTTGGCAACGACGGGCGGCTTGAGCTTCGTGTCATCGCTCATGGTGTCAACTCCGATGATGGTCAGTGCGAGTCGTTCAGGCTGATGGGGTGATTGCAGAACCCGCCCGGCGATTCCCCCGAGGACCGCCGGACGGGCATAGGGCTGTTCACCCTAGAGGTGAGGGCTCGCTCACCTACGACCCGCCTGCCCCCCGACGCGACGGATCGACATCCCTTAGATTGGCGGGTCGCGATAAACGATCGATGAACGGGCACGTGACAGGGTTTTCCGGGCGCTACCGGGGCCGGTTGCCGCCCGTATGCGGCCTCGCCGGGCCCGTCCCCACTATGGGCCCACGCGGCCCCGCGGAGCCCGTGCGAGGGCAGCACGAAGTCCCTCCAGGGAATGTGCCGCCCTCGCGTCCCGGCCCTACGCCGCCGCCACCGGGGCCAGCAGGCCGCGTACTTCGGCCGCCTCCGCCGCGCCCAGTTGGTCGAAGATGGCCAGCGCCTCCGTCCAGCAGGCGTGCGCGCGGCCCGACTGCCCGAACACGTCCAGGGACCGGCCCAGGACGGTCAGGATGTTCGCGCGCCGCCATTCGCCGCCGATGCCGCGCAACTGGGCCAGCGCCTGCTCGGCGTGGGTCGCCGCCTTGGCGGGCTCGTGCATGGCGAGGAAGAGTTCGGCCATGCGGAAGAGGGTCATGCCCTCCCACAGCCGCTGCCGGTTGTCCCGGAAGACCGGCAGGGCCTCGGCGAGCCGTGCCATGGCCTCCTCGTGGCGCCCGGCCTGGGTGAGGGCGACGCCGTAGGCGTACAGGGCGTTGGCGAGGCGCCAGGAGACGTTGGACTCGCGGTAGAGGGCGATCCCCTGCTCGGCGAGGTGCACGGCCGACTGGATCCGCCCCGTGGCCAGATGGGCGCGGGAGAGGTTGCACAGCGCGCTGGCCTCGCCGGGCTTGTTGCCGTCGGCACGGAAGGCGGCGAGCGCCTGGCCGATGTACGCCTCGGCGTCCTCGTGGCGGTGCTGGTACATGGCGGTGATGCCGCGGTTGTTGGCGGCGTAGCAGCAGGGGATGGGGTCCTGGTGCGCGCGCCCGAGGAGGACGGCGTGCCGGGCCTGCTCGTCGGCCTGGTCGAACCGGCCCGCGCAGTTGTGCACGTGGGTCAGCACGGTCCGGGCACGGCCCTCCGCGCGGGCGTCGCCGGTCGCCCGGGCGGTGGCCAGCAGGGCCCCGGCGGCCTGTTCGTACTGGCGGGAGTAGGCGCCGGACTCGGCCAGGTCCTTCGCGGCCAGCAGCAGGTCGACCGCGCGCCGCAGCGTGTCGCCGCTGGCGCCTGCGTGCTGGCGCACGCAGGCCAGCAGGCAGCCGGCCTCGGCGAACAGCCAGTCGCCGGCCGCCGTGCGGTCGGTGAAGGTCAGCCCCGGGTGGGTGGTCGGCGTCAGATGGGCGAGGAGCTGGTCGCCGGGGCGTTCCAGGACGTACACGCCCGCCGTCGTCGCCAGGTAGAAGTCCAGCAGTCGCGACATGGCCGCGTCCCGCTCGGCGGGCGGCTGTTCGTCGCGCTCGGCGCACGAACGCGCGTAGAGGCGTACGAGGTCGTGGAAGCGGTACCGGCCCGGGGCGGCGGACTCCAGGAGCGAGGTGTCGACCAGCGACTCCAGCAGTTCCTCGGTGTCGTCGGGGCCGAGGTCGAGCAGGGCGGCCGCGGCGGCGAGCGAGATGTCGGGGCCGTCGGCGAGGCCGAGGAGGCGGAAGGCGCGGGCCTGGCCGGGCTCCAGCTGGCCGTAGCCGAGCTCGAAGGTGGCCTTGACGGCCAGGTCGCCCGCGCGCAGCTCGTCCAGGCGGCGCCGTTCGTCGCCGAGCTTGCGGGCCAGCACCGAGACGGTCCAGGTGCGGCGGGCGGCCAGCCGGGAGGCGGCGATGCGGATGGCGAGCGGCAGGAAGCCGCAGGCGGCGACGACGTCCATGGCGGCGTCGCGCTCGGAGCCGACCCGTTCGGCGCCGACGATGCGGGTGAACAGGACGAGCGCCTCCTCGGGGCTCATCACGTCCAGGTCGACCAGGTGTGCTCCGGCGAGGTCGACCATGCGGGAGCGGCTGGTGACGAGGGCGGCGCAGCCCTCGTTGCCCGGGAGCAGGGGCCGGACCTGGGCGGCGTCGCGGGCGTTGTCCAGCAGGGCCAGGACCCGGCGGCCGTCGAGGGTGGACCGGAAGAGCGCGGCCCGCTCCTCGACCCCCTCCGGAATGCCGGAATCAGGCACTCCGAGGGCCCTGAGGAAGGCGCCCAGCACGGCCTCCGGCTCGACGACCACGGGCCCGGTGCCCTGCAGGTCGACGTAGAGCTGGCCGTCGGGGAAGTGGTGCCGGGCGGCGTGGGCGACGTGCACGGCGAGCGTCGTCTTGCCCACGCCGCCGATGCCCGCCACCGCTGAGACGGCCATCACGCGGCCCTCGGCCGTCGCCAGCTGGTCGCTGAGTTCGTCGACGAAGGCGGCCCGGCCGGTGAAGTCGGAGACGGTCGCCGGCAGCTGCGCGGGCCGGATGAAGGTGGGGCCGGCGGTGGGCCGGTCGGAGGTGGAGAAGTGGACGTTGAGGTCGGCGTCGGCGTTGAGGATGCGCTGCTGGAGCTCGGAGAGCTCGGGGCAGGGGTCGACGCCCAGCTCGTCGGCGAGCAGCCGCCGGGTGTCGGCGTAGACGGCCAGGGCCTCGGCCTGGCGGCCGCTGCGGTAGAGGGCGACCATCAGCAGCTCGCGCAGCCGCTCGCGCAACGGGTGGGCGGCGGTCAGCGCGGTGAGCTCGGAGACGGCCTCCGCGTGGCAGCCGACTTCGAGATCGAGGTCGAGCCGGGTCTCCAGGAGCGTGAGCCGCCACTCGTCCAGGCGGGCGCGCTGGGTGTCGGCGTACGGGCCGGACAGGCCCGCCAGCGGTTCGCCGTCCCACAGGGCGAGCGCCTCGTTCATCAGGTCGCGGGCGCGGCAGCGGTCGCCCGCGCCGCGGGCCTTGTCGGCGTCGGCGGCCAGTCGCTCGGCGGTGTCGATGTCCAGGCCGCCGAGCCCCACCTGTATCGCGTAGCCGCCGGACTCGCTGACGAGCGCGTCGGCGGCGGGGCCGAACGCCTTGCGCAGCCGGCTGGCGTACGTGCGCAGGGCGGCGAGGGCCGCGTGCGGGGGTTCCTCGCCCCACAGGGCGTCGACGAGCTCGGGTGCGGTGGCTGTGCGTCCGCCGCGCAGCAGCAGGGCGGCGAGCAGGGCCCGCTGCTGGGGCGATCCGGTGTGGAGCGGTTCGTCTCCGCGCCAGGCGCGGACGGGCCCGAGCACGGTGAAGCGCAGCTGCTGCCCGTGCCCTGTGTCGCCGGCCATCGTGACCCCCTGCCTGTCCTGCTCGGTCGCACCGGCCAGTCTGCCTTGTTCAGGGCCTCTGCGTCAGCAGGGGTCCGGCCTCTCCGCACGCTCTGCCAGGGGGCGTCCGCTCATGTTGCTGACGAACCGTCAGTACGGCGCTACCGTGTCGGCCATGGCGAGCTTCCCCAAGATCATCTCGGTGGACGACCACACGGTCGAGCCCTCCGACGTCTGGCGGAACCGGCTTCCGGCGAAATTCCACGACGTCGGGCCCCGCATCGTCAGGGCCCCGGTCAAGGGCATGACCTTCGCCGGCGGGCGCTTCGCGCCCGTCATGGGCGCCCCGGGTGACGACGGACCGGTGGCGGACTGGTGGGTCTATGAGGATTTGTTCCGTCCCCTCACGCGGCTGGATACCGCCGTTGGATGCTCCAGGGACGAGATCCGGCTCGAAGGAATCACCTACGAGCAGATGCGGCCGGGGTCGTACAGCGTTCCCGAGCGCCTGTCCGACATGGACCTCAACCACGTCCAGTCCGCGCTCTGCTTCCCCACGTTCCCGCGCTTCTGCGGCCAGACCTTCGCCGAGGCGGCGGACCGCGAGCTGGCCCTGCTGTGCGTGCGTGCCTACAACGACTGGATGGTCGAGGAGTGGTGCGGTCCGGCCGCGCACGGCCGGCTGATCCCGCTCGCGATCGTCCCCCTGTGGGACGCGCGCCTGGCCGCCGACGAGGTGAGGCGCAACGCCGCCCGTGGCGTGCGTGCCGTGTGCTTCTCCGAGATACCGCCCCACCTCGGCCTGCCGTCGGTGCACAGCGAGGACTGGGATCCCTTCCTGCACGCGTGCGAGGAGACCGGGACCGTCGTCGCCATGCACATCGGATCCTCCTCCCGGATGCCGTCCACCTCGGCGGACGCGCCGCCGGCCGTCGGCTCCGCCCTCACCTTCGCCAATTGCTGCTTCTCGCTGGCCGACTGGCTGATGTCGGGCATCTTCGACCGCTTCCCCGGCCTGCGCATCATGTATGCCGAGGGACAGATCGGCTGGATTCCGTACCTCCTGGAGCGCGCGGACACGGTGTGGGAGGAGAACCGCGGCTGGGGCGGCGTGGCGGACAAGGTGCTCAGCCCGCCGTCCGAGCTGTTCTCCCGGCACGTGTACGGCTGCTTCTTCGACGACTCCTTCGGCCTGCGCAACCTCGACGCCATCGGCGCCCGCAACGTCCTCTACGAGACCGACTACCCGCACTCCGACTCCACCTGGCCCAGGTCGCGGGAGGTGGCCGAGGAACAGATGGCCCACCTGGACCCCGCCACCGTCGAGCGCCTGGTGCGCGGCAACGCCATCGAGCTGCTCGGGCTCACCCCCGACGGGCTCTGGCCCGGTGCCTGACCCCGGCGGGCCACCGCGCGGCCTGCGGGTGCTGCCCGAGGGCAGGCTGTCGTACGGGCTGCAGCTGCCCGTGCAGGCGCAGTCCACGCTCTTCACCGAGCCCTGGGAGGCCACGGCGGGCCCCGCCGAGCTGCGGGAGACCGCCCGGGCCGCGGACCGCCTCGGCTTCGCCTACGTGGCCACCTGCGACCACGTGGCCGTGCCGCGGCGGCTCGCGGCCGCCATGGGCACCGTCTGGTACGACCCGGTGGCCACCCTCGCCCACCTCGCCGCCGTCACCGAACGCGTCCTGCTGCTCAGCCACGTCGCCGTCGCCGCGCTGCGGCACCCCCTGCTCACGGCGAAGCAGTACGCGACGGTCGACCGGCTCGCGGGCGGCAGGCTGGTCCTCGGCGTGGGCGCGGGGCACGTACGGGAGGAGTTCGAGGCGCTGGGCGTCGACTTCGGGCGGCGCGGCGCGCTCCTGGACGAGACCGTCGACGCCCTGAAGGCGGCCCTCGGACCGGAGGAGTTCCCCGCCTTCCGCGGTGACCGGTTCGCCTTCCACGGCCTGGGCCAGGCCCCGCGTCCCGCCCGCACGCCCCGCCCGCCGCTGTGGGTGGGCGGCTCCTCGCCCGCCGCGTTGCGCCGGGCAGCGCAGCGGGGCGACGGCTGGTTGTCCCAGGGCGATGCGCGCGACCGGCTGCCGGGACGGATCGCGCACCTGCGGCGGCTGCGCGAGGAGGCCGGACGGACCGGCCCGTTCGCCGTGGGCGCCATCGCCGAGCCGCTGTACGTCGGCGGGCCCGGCTGGGACCCGGGCCCGCGCACGCTGACCGGCGACGCACAGGAGCTGGCCGCGTCGCTGCGCGCGTACGGGGAGATGGGTGCCGACCAGATCCAGGTGCGGTTCCGCAGCCGGGACGTCACCGAGCTCCTCGACCAGATGGCGGCCTTCGCCGCCGACGTGGCACCGCACCTGCACCTCTAGACGCGCGGAGGGGAAGCACATGGGCAAGCTGGACGGCCGCGTCGTGCTCATCACGGGCGCTGCCCGCGGCCAGGGCGCACAGGAGGCACGGCTCTTCGCGGCCGAGGGCGCCCGGGTCGTCCTGGCCGACGTCAGGGACGACGACGGGCAGAGGCTCGCCGAGGAGATCGGCAGCGCCGCCCGCTACGTCCATCTGGACGTGGGCGAAGAAGCCGGCTGGGCCGAGGCTCTCGCCTTCACCAAGAGGACGTTCGGCAAACTCGACGGGCTGGTCAACAATGCCGGGATCGCACCCCGCTGCGCTCTGACGCAGACCTCGCCGGCCATGTACGAGGAGGTGGTGCGGATCAACCAGACCGGCCCCTTCCTGGGGATGCGGGCGGCGGCACCCGAGCTGGCGGCGGCCGGCGGCGGCACGATCGTCAACACCGCCTCCTACGCCGCGCTGTCGGGCCTGCCCTCGCTCGTCGCCTACGCGGCGACGAAGGCCGCGGTCGTGGCCATGACCCGGGTGGCGGCGCTGGAACTGGCCGGTCAGGGCATCCGCGTCAACGCCCTGTGCCCGGGCGGCGTGGACACCCCCATGACCAATCCCGGCGGGAAGCTGACCCGGGAGGAGATGGACGCGTACTTCGGGAAGCTCGTGCCCCTGGGACGGGTCGGGCGGCCGGAGGAGATGGCGCGGGTGGCGCTGTTCCTGTCCTGCGACGACTCCTCGTACGTCACCGGGCAGCCGTTCGTCGTGGACGGCGGCTGGCTCGCGGGAACGCCGCTGCCCCCGGCGTAGGGCCGCCCGGGCGGCCGGGGCCGGCCCCACCGCGCCCTTGACGGTCCAGGGGCCCGGTGCCAGAGTCACCTCATCCTTATCTGACACTACGTCAGAAACCTTGGAAGGCGGCGGTGACCTCCGTGGAATTCGGGATCTTCGTACAGGGCTACGTACCGGCGAGCCGATCGCGCACCGACCCGCAGGCCGAGCACCACGCGCTGATGGAGGAAACCGAATACGTCATCCAGGCGGACCGGGCGGGCTTCAAGTACGCCTGGGCGTCCGAGCACCACTTCCTGCACGAGTACTCGCACTTGTCCGCCAACGACGTCTTCCTCGGCTACCTCGCCCACGCCACCGAGCGCATCCACCTCGGTTCCGGCATCTTCAACCCGCTCCCGCAGGTCAACCATCCCGCCAAGGTCGCCGAGAAGGCCGCCATGCTCGACCACCTCTCCGGCGGCCGCTTCGAGTTCGGCACCGGCCGCGGTGCGGGCAGCCACGAGATCCTCGGCTTCCTGCCGGGCGTGACCGACATGAACGTCACGAAGGACATCTGGGAGGAGACGATCGCCGAGTTCCCCCGGATGTGGCGGGAGGAGGAGTACGGCGGTTTCTCCGGCACGTACTGGTCGTTGCCGCCGCGCAGGATCCTGCCCAAGCCGTACGGGCCGTCCCACCCCGCCATGTGGTACGCCGCCGGGTCGCCCTCCTCGTACGCGATGGCGGCCGGCAAGGGGCTGGGTGTCCTCGGCTTCAGCGTGCAGAAGGTCTCGGACATGGAATGGGTCGTCGACTCGTACAAGACGGCCATCGCGTCGGCCCGGGCGGTCGGCGACTTCGTCAACGACAACGTGATGGTCACCTCCACCGCCATCTGCGCCGAGACGCACCAGGAGGCCGTTGCCGTGGCGGCCCGCGGCGGCCTCCACTACCTGCAGTCGCTGCTCTTCCGCTACCACGACACCTTCCCGCGCCCCGACGGCATCCCCGAGTGGCCCGAGCTGCTGCCGGAGTACACGGAGGAGATCATCGAGCTGCTGATCGCGGAGGAGCTGATGATCTGCGGCGACCCCGACGAGGTCTTCCGGCAGTGCAAACGCTGGGAGCAGGCCGGCGCCGACCAGCTGTCCTTCGGGCTGCCCATCGGCATCCCTTACGAGGACACCCTGCGCACGATCCGCCTCATCGGCGAGCACGTCATCCCGAAGATCGACACCGATCCGGTCCACCGCACCACGCGCTACCGCCAGGCCGCCGCGCGGGCCTGAGCCGGCGGCCCCCCCGCACCGGGGCGGCGCCTCCCGGGTCGCCGCCCCGGCCCCGCACGCCGTACGTCCCGTGTCCCGGACCGACGACTTCGCGACGGGTCCACCGAGTGGGGTGACGCGTCGCCGAGCGAGAGGACCCGACCGTGCTGGACCACCTGATCCGCCGCGCCACCGTCGTCGACGGCACCGGAGCCCCGTCCTACGTCGCCGACGTCGGCATACGGGACGGGCGGATAGCGGTCGTCGACCGGGCCGCGGCCGGGGTCAAGGCGGGCGGCCGGGTCGGCGCCAGGGCCCGCACCGAGGAGGACGCCCGCGGGCTCGTCCTCACCCCCGGCTTCGTCGACCCGCACACGCACTACGACGCGCAGCTCTTCTGGGACCCCTGCGCCACCCCCTCCCTGAGCCACGGCGTCACCACCGTCGTCGGCGGCAACTGCGGCTTCACCCTCGCCCCGCTCAACCCCGGACGGCCGGCGGACGCCGACTACACGCGCAGGATGATGAGCAAGGTCGAAGGCATCTCGCTGGAGGCCCTGGAAAAGGGCGCCCCCTGGAGCTGGTCGTCCTTCGGCGACTACCTCGACGCGCTCGACGGACGGACGGCCGTCAACGCCGCCTTCATGGTCGGGCACTGCGCGCTGCGCCGCTACGCCATGGGCCCGGCCGCCGTCGGTGGCACGCCCGACGAGAGCCAGCTGCGGCGGATGACGGCCCTCCTGCACGACGCCATGGACGCCGGCGCCTGGGGCCTGTCCACGACCCGGTCGACCACCCACTCCGACGGCGACGGCAACCCCGTCGCCTCCCGCCACGCCCTGCCCGGCGAACTCCTCGCCCTCGCGCACGCCGTGGGCGAGCACGAGGGCACCCAGCTGGAGGCCATCGTGACCGGGTGTCTGGACCGGTTCACCGAGGAGGAGGCCGACCTCCTGGTCGCGCTCACCTCCGCCGCCGGACGGCCGCTGAACTGGAACGTCCTCACCATCGAGTCCGCCGCCCCCGGACGCGTCCCGCACCAGCTCGCCGCCAGCGAGCGCGCCCGCGGGGCCGGCGGCCGGATCGTCGCCCTGACCATGCCGATCCTCACGCCCATGAACATGTCGCTGGGCACCTTCTGCGCACTCAACCTCCTGCCCGGCTGGGGCGAGGTCCTCGGGCTGCCGGTGCCCGAACGCATCGCCCTGCTGCGCGATGCGGCGGTACGGGACCGGATGCTGAGCGGCGCGGCGAGCCCCCGGGCGGCAGGCTTCCGCCGCCTCACCGACTTCGGCCGCTACGTCATCGGCGACACCTACGCCCCGGAGAACGAGGGCCTGACCGGCCGCGTCGTCCGCGACATCGCCGCCGAGCGCGGCACGGACCCCTTCGCCACACTGGTCGACATCTGCGCCGCCGACGACCTGCGGACGGTCCTGTGGCCCATGCCCACGGACAACGACCCCGCCAGCTGGGAGCTGCGCCGCCGGGCCTGGGACCACGAGGACGTCCTGCTCGGCGGCTCCGACGCGGGCGCCCACCTGGACCGCATGTGCGGGGCCCCCTACACGACGCGCTTCCTCGGCGACTGCCTGCGCGGACGGCGGCTGGTCCCGCTGGAGCGGGCCGTACGGATGCTGAGCGACGAGCCGGCCCGGCTGTTCGGGCTGCGCGGCCGGGGCCGGATCGCCGAGGGCTGGCACGCCGACCTGGTGCTCTTCGACCCGGAGCGGATCGACGCGGGCGCGGCGACCCTGGTGCACGACCTGCCGGGCGGCGGAGCCCGCCTGGACTCCCGGGCCGTGGGGGTGGTGAGTGTGCGCGTGAACGGGGTGGAGGCCATCCGCCACGACGTGGTCACGGGGGCGGTGCCGGGGCGGGTGCTGCGCTCGGGGCGGGACACGGAGACGGTGGCCACGGGAAAAATTTGAACCGGGACAAAAGGGGTGGGGCTGCGGTTCTCGCAGCGATGGGTGAAGCACTTCCTCCTTGGTGTTACCTGGCGTAACGTCGGCGTCGGCTTTGTTTGCAAGGTCAAGTCCCGCTGCGGGTGGGAGTGTTCAAGGTAGCTGCATCGGAAGGAAATCCTCCGGATGCGGAAACAGCAGCGCCTAACGTCCTCGCCATGGTTCAGGTACATCCGCGGCCACGGGCCGGAGACACGGTAATGAGCGTTGCGGGCAGCGACGCCGGAGAAGTGCGCACCAAGGGACTCAGCGGCAATTCCGTCGGCCTGCTGGGCAGCGCCGTCATCGGGATCTCCACCGTCGCGCCCGTCTACTGCCTGACCTCCACCCTCGGCCCGACCGTCGGCCAGGTCGGAGTGCAGATGCCCGCCGTCTTCCTCGCGGGCTTCCTCCCGATGCTGCTGGTGGCCTTCGCCTACCGCGAGCTGAACGCCGCCCTGCCCGACTGCGGCACGTCCTTCACCTGGACCGTGCGGGCCTTCGGTCCCCGGATCGGCTGGATGTGCGGCTGGGGACTGGTCATCGCGACGATCATCGTGCTCTCGAACCTCGCGGGCGTCGCGACCTCCTTCTTCTACCTGCTGCTGGGCGAACTCACCGGCAGCGGCCGGATCGCGGCCCTCGACGACGACCGGGTGGTGCACGTCGCGACGTGCCTCGCCTTCATCGCCGTCGCGACGGCCGTCAGCTACCGCGGGATGACCGCCACCAAGGGCGTGCAGTACGCGCTGGTGGGGCTACAGCTGGCCGTGCTGGCCGTCTTCGTCGCGATGGCCCTGTCCAAGGCGTCCACCGGCGGGCTCGCGGGCTCCGTCGGCTTCTCCTGGACGTGGCTGAACCCCTTCGGCGTCGAGTCCTTCAGCGCCTTCACGGCGGGCCTCTCCCTGTCCATCTTCATGTACTGGGGCTGGGACGCCTGTCTGACGGTCAACGAGGAGACCGAGGGCAGTGCGAAGACCCCCGGGCGGGCCGCGCTGCTGGCCATGGTCGTGCTCGTCGGCTCGTACCTGCTGACCGCCGTCGCCGCCCAGATGTTCGCCGGCGTCGGCGACGAGGGCACCGGCCTGGGCAACCCCGACACCGCCGGCAACGTCTTCGCCGCACTCGCCGGACCCGTCATGGGCAAGGCTCTGGGCGTGCTGCTGTTCGTGGCGGTCCTCGCCTCGGCCGCCGCCAGCCTGCAGACCACGTTCCTGCCGGTGGCGCGGACGGTGCTGGCGATGAGCGCCTACCAAGCACTGCCGCCGTCGTTCGCGCGCATCCACCCCCGCTTCAAGTCGCCGGGCCGCGCCACGATCGCGGCCGGAGCGGCCACCGGCGTCTTCTACGCGGTCATGAGTTTCCTCAGCGAGAACGTGCTGATCGACACGGTCTACGCGCTGGGTCTGATGATCTGCTTCTACTACTCGATCACGGCGTTCGCGTGTGCGTGGTTCTTCCGCGCAGAGCTGCGCAGATCGCTGCGGGACGCGTGTTTCAAAGGCGTCTTCCCGCTCATGGGAGGGCTGCTGCTGGCCGCCGTCTTCTGCAAGACCCTCTACGACATGTGGGACCCGGAGTACGGCAGCGGCAGCGCGGTGTTCGGGGTCGGCT
This sequence comes from Streptomyces sichuanensis, assembly GCF_020328095.1. Lineage (NCBI taxonomy): Bacteria > Bacillati > Actinomycetota > Actinomycetes > Kitasatosporales > Streptomycetaceae > Streptomyces > Streptomyces sichuanensis. Next base: position 5,451 of record NZ_JAIXMK010000141.1, on the reverse strand, counting down.
CCGTGTTCGTGATCGGCGTGGGCCTGCTGCTCGCCGGTGCGGTGCTCATGGAGCTGATGCGGCGACGCAGCCCGGCATTCTTCCGGGGCGAGGTGCTGACCCGTTCGACGCCGACGCTGCAGCCCCCGAACTGACCGGCGCACCGCCCGGTTAAGGTCCGTGACAGCACTGACGGATCATCACGGGGGGACGTGGCAAGTGAGCGAGAAGGATTTGCTGGCCGGGCGTTTCGAGGAACACCGCCCTCATCTCGGCGCGGTCGCCTACCGCATGCTGGGCTCGCTCAGCGAGGCGGAGGACGCCGTCCAGGAGACGTGGCTGAAACTGAGCCGCTCGGACGTCTCCGAGGTGCAGAACCTGGGCGGCTGGCTGACCACCGTGGTGGGCCGGGTGTGCCTGGACATGCTGCGCTCGCGCACCACGCGGCGCGAGGAGCCGCTGTACGACCAGGAGGGGCAGGTCCGGCTGCCCGACCCCGTCGTCAGCAGCGCCCGCGGCATGGACCCCGAGCACGCGGCACTCGTGGCCGACTCGGTCGGCATCGCCCTCATGGTCGTCCTGCAGACCCTCGCCCCCGCCGAGCGGCTCGCGTTCGTCCTGCACGACCTGTTCGCCGTCCCCTTCGACGAGATCGCTCCCGTGCTGGGCCGTACGCCCGCCTCCACCCGGCAGCTCGCCAGCCGCGCCCGCCGTCGCGTCCAGGGCGGCGCACCCGCCCCCGACACCGACCTCGCCCACCGGCGGCAGGTCGTGGACGCCTTCCTCAGCGCCGCGCGCGGCGGCGACTTCGACGCGCTCCTCGCCGTCCTCGACCCCGAGGTCGTGGCCCGCTCCGACGGCGGCACCCTGCGCCCGAGCGTGTTCCGCCGCGGTGCCTCCGAGGTGGCCTCGCAGGCGATCACCTTCGCCCGGTTCGCGGAGGCCGGACGCCCGGTCCTCGTCAACGGCACGCCCGGCGTGCTCGCCCTCGCGGACGGCCGTGCGGTGTCCCTCATGGCGTTCACGATCCAGGGTGGCCGGATCACGGCCCTCGACATCCTCACCGACCCCGAGCGGCTCGCCCGGATCGACCTGAGCGTCCTCGACGGCTGATCCACCCGTGTGCGGCCCGGGCCCCGGAGAGGAACGGGGCCCGGGCCGCCGCGTACCGCCGTCGGCGCGCCGTCGGTCCGGAGGTGTGCCATGCTGGCGTCGGCTCACCCTGCTGATGCTCCGATCGAACGACCTGCCCCGAAGCACTACCGGCGGGAGGACAGACGATGATCAGTTCCAGGGAGCCCGGGGCGCGGCAGCACCCTGGACGCGACGAGTCCACCGACCCGACACGCCGGTCCTTCCTCACCCGTTCCCTGGGCGTCACGGTGGCGGCCGCGGGACTGGCGACCGGCGGCCTTCCTCTCCCGCCCGCCGAAGCAGCACGCCAGGAGGCGCGGGCCGGTCCTCTGATACCGGCCTCGCCGTCGACGTGTTGCGCGCTGACCCCGGACCGGCTCCGGGCCTACCGGTACAACGGATCCGGAACCTCCTGGAGCCAGATCAGCCGCGTGCCCATCATCCGGCTGTTCGGCGGACAGCTGGGGCTGCTGGCCACCATGCCGCCGCACGGCGAGGTGTTCCGTCTCCGCATGACCTTCGAGAACCCCGACGGGCTGGGAGCGGCCTGGGACCGCATCGGCGGTCCGGGCGCGACGTTCGCCGTCACCGCGGAGGGGTTCTACGGGCTCACCCCGACCAGGAACGCTGTGTTCCGGTACGACGGTACGGGCACCTCGTGGACACAGGTGGGCACCGCGGCGAGCCGCATCTTCGGCGGCACCTGGGGTCTGGTGGCGAACGACCCGACGACCGGGGCCCTGTTCCAGTACCTCGGCAGCCCCAACGACTGGCGGGAGATCGGCTCGGCGGGCGCGACGTTCGCCGTGACCGACGAGTCGGTCTACGGGCTGACCCCCGATCGGAAGCGGGTCTACCGCTACAAGGGCGACGGGATGGACTGGGAGTGGATCGGCAACGACGCCCAGGAGTTGTACGGCGGGGACTGGGGGCTGGTCGCCACGGATCCCGGCGGCAACATCTGGCGCTACCTCGGCAGCCCCCACAAGTGGCGGGCCATCGGCGGCCCGGGCGCGATGTTCGCCGTGGCGCACGACACGGTCTACGGCCTCACCCCCAACAGGGACGGCGTCTACCGCTACAGCGGCGAGGGCACCTTCTGGACGGTGGCCGGCGGCCCCGCCAACATGATCGCCACCAGCAGCCGTGTGTTCGCCGGCAGCCCCGGCTCCGTGCACCCCCTGGCCCGGGCGCCGCGCCTGTAACCGTTCACCACCGACGCCCGAGGAACACCGGGTTCGTCAGCGCGGCCATGGCCCCCGGCAGGTCGGCCGGGGCGCCGTCGGCCGGAGGGTGCCGGACCTCCGCCCGTACGTACGCGGAGCGGGCGGGGCTCGTGCGCCACTCCACACGGCCGTCCGCGAGGACCGGGACGGTCAGCACCCGGCCCTGGTCCGTGACGAGGGACGCCGAGCAGCCCGGCACGCCCGTCACCGCCAGGCGCACCGTGACCTCCGTGTCGTCGTCCACGGACAGCCGCTCGCCGATGCCCGCGTGTCCGCCACGGCCGCCCGTGACGGTGAAGGACAGGCCGACCGCGGCCGACTCGGCGATCCAGCTGCGGCCGGCCCTGATGCCGGCCAGCAGGGCGGGGCGTGAGAGGTCCTCGGCCAGGACGACCGTCTGGGGGAGGCCGACGGTCTGCGGCTCGCGGTGGGCGTCGCTGTTGCCCATGGCGGGCAGCCAGCGCCGCTCACCGGAACGGGCGGAGGCCACGAGCAGGGCGTCCCATGCGGCGACGGCCATCTCGTCGTCCGGGGTGAACGGGCCGTTCCAGACCTCGACCGCGTCAGCCTCGGCGAAACCGAACTTCCAGTTGCACCCGACGCAGGTGCCGTACGGGTGGGCCGGGACGACGAGTCCGCCCGTTTGCCGGATTCTGCCGGCGAAACGCCGGAAGGCGTCGTCGCGGGCCCGGTAGCGCCAGTCGATGAACACGCCCGGGTCGGTGCCCAGGGCCAGGACGTGGCCGTTGCGGGTCGTGACCTCCTCCCCGGTGAGGACGAGCAGGTCGTCGCCCCACAGTCCCTGCCACGCGGCGTGCGAAGAGGTGGTGTTGTGCTCCGTCGTCGTGATCCAGTCCAGACCGGCTGCGCGCGCCGCGGCGGCGATCTCCGCCGGGGTGCGCTTGCCGTCGGAGTGGACGCTGTGCAGGTGGTTGTCGCCGCGGTACCAGGCGCGGCCCCGTCCCCGGGCGCGCTGCGGCGGGTACACGGGCCGCGGCGGCACGCCGGGGGCCCCGTACCGCAGGGTGACCGTGACCTCGTAGGCCATGCCCTGCGGAGCGACGGTGTACGGGCCGAGGACGACGTGCCAGGTGCCGGGCCGCACGGGGCCGGGGAGGTAGCCGGGCGTGGCCCGTTCGGCGCTGATGGCGAACTCCGTGCGGGCACCCCCGGACCAGCCCCGGAAGCCGGCGCCGCCCAGCTCCGTGCCGCGTTCGTCGAAGATGCCGATGTCGCAGGCGTTGCCCAGGGTGCCGGCGGGGACGGCGGGTCGGTCATAGGTGTACGCGACGGCGATCTCGCGGACTCCGGGCGGTACTTCCACGGGGAGGTGGACGAAGTCCGGGACGCCGGCCGGCAGCCGGCCGGTGACCCTGCGGGTCTCCTCGCCGCCGGCCCGTTCCGGGCCGCCGGGGCGGGCGAAGCTCACGCCTTCGAGGTTAAGCACACATGCCGCCCCGGCGACAGCCGCCGTGGCGAGTACGTCGCGTCGGTGCATCGGCCCGTGCCCCCTTCGCAGGTGTCCCGGCGACACTGTTGTACGCCCGGGTGGCGCACAGCGGAACGTGTGCCGTCGGCCGTGTGTCCGTCTGTCGTGTGTCGGTTGTTCGTCGCGGGGGCGAAAGTGGAACCGCAGGGCATACCGTGGTCCCACGCCACGACGGAGGTGCCCCCGCATGCGCATCGCCACCACGATCTTCCTCACCGATGAGACGATCAGCCCGGTACGGCTGGCCCGCGAGCTGGAGCAGCGCGGTTTCGCCGGGCTCTTCCTGCCGCAGCACACCCACATCCCGGTCAGCCGTGACACGCCGGCGCCGACGGGCGATCCGCTGCCGCCCGAGTACGGACGTGCCGTCGACCCGTTCGTCGCGCTGGCCCAGGCCGCGGCGGTCACGCACCGGATCGTGGTCGGGACGGGCGTGGCGCTGGTCGCCCAGCACGACCCGATCGTGCTGGCCAAGCAGGTGGCCACGCTCGACTTCCTCAGCGGTGGCCGGTTCACGTTCGGCATCGGCTACGGCTGGAACGTGGAGGAGGCCGCCGACCACGGCGTGGAATGGAGCACCCGCCGTGCGCTGGTGCGGGACCGCATGGCGCTGATGAGGGCGCTGTGGTCCGGGGAACCGAAGTCCTACGAGGGCGAGTTCGAGGCCGTCGGCGCGAGCTGGGCGCACCCCAAGCCGGTGCATCCGCCGCGCGAGCGCAAGGGGGCGGAGCCGCTGATCGGGCCGCGCACGCTCATCGGTGGAGCGGCCGGGCCGAAGCTCTTCGCGCACATCGCCGAGTACGCGGACGGCTGGATGCCGGTGGGTGGCAGCGGGCTGCGGGAGACGCTGCCCGAGCTGCGCCGGGTGTGGACGGAAGCGGGGCGCCCCGGGGAGCCGGACGTCGTGCCGTACGCCGTGCACCCGTCGGCCGGCAAGCTCGCGCACTACGCCGGTCTGGGCATCGAGGAGCTCGTCGTGGCGCTGCCGTCCGCGCCGGAGACCGAGGTGCTGCGGGCCTTGGACGCGCACGCCGAATTCCTGTAGGCCCAGCGCCCCGGCAACAGGCCGGAGGGTGCCTCCGTATGACGTGACGAGAGGCACACGGAACCGGAGCTTCCAGTACCTGGCGGTGTCGGTGTCCGCTCGTATGCTCGTGCAATGACTTCGAGCGCACAGCGACCCGAACAGGCTGCACCGACCGCCAATGCCATGCGGCGTGCGCTCAAGCGTGCCCGTGACGGCGTCGCGCTGGACGTCGCCGAGGCCACCGTGCTCCTGCACGCCCGTGGTGACGACCTGACGGACCTGTGCGCGTCCGCGGCCCGGGTGCGCGACGCCGGCCTGGAGGCGGCCGGCCGGCCCGGTGTCATCACCTACTCGAAGAGCGTCTTCATCCCGCTCACCCGGCTGTGCCGCGACCGGTGCCACTACTGCACCTTCGCCACCGTCCCCGGCAAGCTGCGCCGCGCCGGGCACGGGATGTTCATGTCGCCCGACGAGGTCCTGGACATCGCCCGTCGCGGCGCCGAACTGGGCTGCAAGGAAGCCCTGATCACGCTCGGCGACAAGCCCGAGGAGCGCTGGCCCGAGGCCCGCGAGTGGCTGGAGGCCGAGGGCTACGA
>NZ_JAIXMK010000140.1:0-2555 GCF_020328095.1 Streptomyces sichuanensis | reverse complement strand
TGATCACGCTCGGCGACAAGCCCGAGGAGCGCTGGCCCGAGGCCCGCGAGTGGCTGGAGGCCGAGGGCTACGACGACACCATCGCGTACGTACGGGCCGTCTCCATCCGCATCCTGGAGGAGACGGGGCTGCTGCCGCACCTCAACCCCGGCATCATGACCTGGACCGACTTCCAGCGCCTCAAGCCGGTGTCCCCGTCCATGGGCCTGATGCTGGAGACCACCGCCACCCGGCTGTGGAGCGAGCCCGGCGGTCCGCACCACGGCTCGCCCGACAAGGAGCCCGCCGTCCGGCTGCGGCACCTGGAGGACGCGGGCCGCAGCTCCGTTCCGCTGACCAGCGGGCTGCTGCTCGGCATCGGCGAGACGTACGAGGAGCGCGCCGAGTCGCTGTTCGCCCTGCGTCGCATCTCCCGGGCCTACCACGGCATCCAGGAGCTCATCATGCAGAACTTCCGCGCCAAGCCGGACACGGCGATGCGCGGCATGCCGGACGCCGAGCTGGACGAGCTGGTCGCCACCGTCGCCGTCGCCCGGCACATCATGGGCCCCTCCGCCTGCCTCCAAGCCCCGCCCAACCTCGTCGACGACGAATATGCGCGGCTCATCGGCGCCGGCATCGACGACTGGGGCGGCGTCTCCCCGATCACCCCGGACCACGTCAACCCCGAGCGTCCCTGGCCGCAGATCGAGGAGCTGGCCGAACGGTCCGCCGCAGCCGGCTTCAGCCTGCGGGAACGCCTCTGCGTCTACCCGGAATTCATCCAGCGCGGCGAGCCCTGGCTCGACCCCCGGCTGCTGCCGCACGTCCGGGCGCTGGCCGACCCGGAGACGGGCCTGGCCCGCGAGGACGCCGTGGTCGAGGGCCGCCCCTGGCAGGAGCCCGAGGAGGTCTTCGTCCCCTCGGGCCGCACGGAGCTGCACCGCACCATCGACACCGAAGGCCGCACCACCGACCGGCGCGACGACTTCGACGAGGTGTACGGCGACTGGGACGCGCTGCGCGAGGCGGCCGCCCCCGGCATGGTGCCCGAGCGCATCGACGCCGACGTGCGCCAGGCACTGAAGCAGGCCGCCGACGACCCCACCCGGCTCACCGACCCCGAGGCGCTCGCCCTGCTGCACGCCGACGGCCCCGCGCTGGACGCCCTGTGCCGCATCGCCGACGACCTGCGGCGCGACGTGGTGGGCGACGACGTCACGTACATCGTCACGCGGAACATCAACTTCACCAACGTCTGCTACACCGGCTGCCGCTTCTGCGCCTTCGCCCAGCGGCGCACCGACGCCGACGCGTACACCCTGTCGCTGTCCCAGGTCGCCGACCGCGCCGCGCAGGCGTGGGACGTCGGGGCGGTGGAGGTGTGCATGCAGGGCGGCATCCACCCCGACCTGCCGGGCACGGCCTACTTCGACATCGCGCGGGCGGTGAAGGAGCGCGTGCCGGGCATGCACGTGCACGCCTTCTCGCCGATGGAGGTCGTCAACGGCGCCACCCGCACCGGCATGAGCATCCGCGAGTGGCTGGCGGCCGCCAAGGAGGCCGGGCTGGACTCCATCCCGGGGACGGCCGCCGAGATCCTGGACGACGAGGTCCGCTGGGTCCTCACCAAGGGCAAGCTGCCCACGGCCACGTGGGTCGAGGTCATCAGGACGGCGCACGAACTGGGCATCCGCTCGTCCTCCACGATGATGTACGGGCACGTGGACCAGCCCCGGCACTGGCTGGGCCACTTCCGCACGCTGGCGGAGATCCAGCAGGAGACGGGCGGCTTCACCGAATTCGTCACCCTCCCCTTCATCCACACCAACGCGCCCGTCTACCTGGCCGGCATCGCCCGCCCCGGCCCGACGATGCGCGACAACCGCGCCGTCACGGCCATGGCCCGGCTGCTGCTGCACCCCCACATCCCCAACATCCAGACGAGCTGGGTCAAGCTGGGCGCCGAGGGTGCGGCGGAGATGCTCCGCAGCGGCGCCAACGACCTCGGCGGCACGCTGATGGAGGAGACCATCTCCCGCATGGCGGGCTCCTCCTACGGCTCGTACCGCTCGGTCCAGGACCTCGTCGCCATAGCCGATGCGGCGGGCCGTCCGGCCCGGGCACGGACCACGACGTACGGGGAGGTGCCGAAGGAGCGGCAGGAGGCGGCACTGGCCTCGGACGGCCATCTGCCGCAGCTGCTGCCGGTCGTGGAAAGCGACTGACGCTTATCGCACAAGTGTTGCCGTTCTGTCGCCTGGCCCCGGTCCGGAGGCGACGGGCGGCGCATAGGGTGTCCCGCATGTCTTGGCCCCAGAACCCTCAGCAGCCGCAGCAGCCCGAGCAGCCGCAGAACCCGCCGACGCCGCCGCAGGGCGGTTTCGGGCCGCCGCCCACGTGGGGTCCGGACGGCTCGGGGCACGCGCAGCCCACCGTCGTCTCCCAGCCGGCGGTGCCCTCGCCGCCGCCCGCCCAGACCCCGCCGGCGGGCGCTCCCGGGCACGCGCAGCCCACGGTCCTCTCGCAGCCGGCCGTGCCCGCGCCCCCGCCCGCCCCGGGTCCGGCGGGCGGCC
>NZ_JAIXMK010000014.1:0-16973 GCF_020328095.1 Streptomyces sichuanensis | reverse complement strand
ACGACGGCAAGGTCATCTGCGACATCGGTGTCGCTCCGGTGCGGCCCGCCGAGTTCGTGCACTTCACCATCACCCAGATCGCCGGCCAGCCCGGTCACAGCAGCTGACGGCGACCCGCCGGCCCCGCACCCGCGGGGCCGGCGGAACCGCCCCGGCACAAGGGGTTCACATGTTGCGACTCGTGCTGCGCGCGGGGGACATCGTCACCCCCCTGCCGCAGATCGCCTCGACCAAACCGGTACCCGGCCTGCAGGGAACGCTCACCCCCGTGCCGACACCGCTGCCCGGCTCGGCGGCCTTCACCGTGGAGCGCATGACCGCGTGCGTACCCGACGACATCGAGCGACTGAGGATCTACGTCTTCTACGCCACTCCCGACTACCCCGTCCTGGGCATCGGCGAGGTCCGGCTGAGCCTTTCGCCGCGCCACCGGTCACGCCACGCACGCACCCGGCGGGGCACGGAGGTCGCCCTCGACGGCGGCCCGCTGGACCTGGTGCTGGTGCCCCGGCTCCCCGCCTCGAACCCGGCCAACACGGCGATGCCCAACGATCCGTCGAAGGAGTACGCCGGCCGGGCCACCCTCACCTGCCCGCGCGTCCGCCCCGCACGGGCCGGATCGCAATCCTGACTCCCGGGACCCCATCCCGGCTCAGCTCGGCAGCACCGACTCGTCGAAGTACCGCCCCAGCTTGACGTACTCGTCCCGCACGGCATCCAGCAGATCGCCGGTGCCCACCGGACGGCCCGTCTCCGCCGCCCGGTAGGCCGCGGTCAGCGCACAGCAGCGGATGGCACCCCCGGGCAGCTCGAACGCGTCCGCCAGCAGCCCCAGGTCGAGCTCCGGCGCGCGCGGGAGGAAGGGCCCGAGGCAGCGGTCCCACAGGGCCCGGCGCTGCTCCGCGCCGGGCGGGCCGAACGGCACCACGAGGTCGAGCCGGCGCAGGAACGCGGAGTCGATGTGGTCGTGCACATTGGTCGTCAGGACGGTGAGCCCGTCGAAGGACTCCAGGCGCTGCAGCAGATACGCGGTCGTGGTGTTGGCGTACCGGTCGTGCGCGTCCACGGGCCGGGACCGCTTGCCGAAGACGCCGTCCGCTTCGTCGAAGAGGAGCGCCACGCGGGCGGGGTCGGCCGCGCGGAAGAGGAGTTCGAGGTGCTTCTCCGTCTCGCCGATGTACTTGTCGACGACCGCGGAGAGATCGACCACGCGCAGCTCCAGCCCCAGATCGGCGGCGACGACCTCGGCGGCGAGCGTCTTGCCCGTACCGGACGGGCCGCTGAACAGGGCGCTGACGCCCCGGCCCCGCCCGCCTCCGGGGCGCATCTTCCACGCGCCGAGGACGCGTTCGCGGTGCCGGGCCCGGCGGACGAGGTCGCGCAGCAGGGCGCGGGGGCGGTCGGGGAGGACCAGGTCGTCCCAGCCGACGGCCGGCCGGATGCGACGGGCCAGCCGGTGCGTGGGGTCCTCGGGCGCGGCGGGTGGGGGCGGTGGTCCGGTGAGGCCGAGGAGGTGGTCCGTCACCCGGTCGGGGACGCGCAACGAGCGGGTGAGGTACGGGCGCTCGGGGTCCTCGACCTCCAGCAGGCCGCCCGCGCGCAGCGGTCCGGCCGGGTCCAGGGCCGCGCGCCCGTGTGGCTCGCCGGGGTGCAGGCCGCACAGGTGCAGGGCGAGACCGATGGTGGCCCGGCGCAGGGACACGTCGTCGTTGAGGTAGCCGTAGCAGCGCTCGTAGCCGGGGTCGAGGTCGGGGGCGAGGGCCACCAGCAGGAGGTCGCTTTCCAGCGGGGACAGGCTCAGGGCCTGCAGCGGGAGGACGGCTCCGGCCTGTGCGGCCGCCCGTTGGGCTGCGTCGAGGTCTTCGGCGGCTCGCCGCTCGTCGTCGTCCGGTGGGAGTGGCCCGGGGACGGTCCGCAGGAGGTGCGGTGCCATCGCGTCGGAGACGTAGAGGCCGCGGAACGGGTCGTCCAGCGGCTGGGGATCGTCCTGGGCACGGGCGGCGACGGCCCGCCGGACCCGGTGGCGGAGGAGATCGAGCCGGGCGAGGAGGGCGTCGGCGGGGGTGGGTGGCCGGAGCGGTGTCGTCGTCATGACGGCGTGTCCCCCTCCTCCCGCGGCGGCCACTTCTCCCCCTGGGGTGGCGGGTCCGCGCGGGGCAGCTCCACGTCCAGGACGAGCGGCTCGGTGACCCAGTGCTCGTAGGGCTCGACGACGAAGGTGAGCAGGGGGACGGTCACGGTGACGTGGAGGGCGGGGACGAGGGCGTGGCCGACGGCGGACCACAGCTCCTGCAGGGCCCGGTCGTGCACCGGCGGCCGGCCGACTTCGAGCAGCGCGCACAGACCCATGTCCTCCAGTTCCACCGGCAGGTCGAGTTCGAACTCCCGGTCCGTGGACAGCCCGGTCAGCAGCCTGCCCAGCATGTGGTGGGACGCCCTCGGATCCGGGGCCCAGGCCGTGATCAGATACGACAGCCGGGCGTAGCGGGGCGGGTCGTGGTAGGCCGTCTTGACCGGTTTGCCGGGTGGATAGCCGTCCGGGACGCCGTAGTGCTGGACGAGTCCCGTCTGCCGGCGGTCGAGGTCCTCGCGGATGTCGTGGAGGTAGATGCCGACGGTCTCCGTGCCCATGGTCCGGCCGGGTTCCTTGCCGGCGGACGGCGGGCGGAAGTCGACGGGGCATTCGATGGGCTTGAGGTCCTGCTTGACGCGCTGCTCCAGCGCCTTGTCGACGATGTCGATCATGAGGACGTCCCCTTCGCGATGTGGACCTGACGCAGATCGGTGCCGGCCTCCGGGGCGGTGCCGACGGGCACGTGCCCGGCCATGTCGGCCACGACGAGGCCCGGGGTGCCCTCGTCGACGACGTACAGCCGCCGGCCCGCCGTCCCGGGCCGCAGGGCGAGGCCCGCGAGCTTCGTACCCGCGCGAAGGGAGTGCCGGACGGCGCCGCTCGCGGCGTCGAGCACGCGCAGATCGCCGCTGTTCTCGTCGGTGACGTACACCGACCTGCCGTCCGCGGAGACGAGGAGTCGCCGGGGAGCGGAGGTTCCGGGCAGCGGCCAGGCGTTCGGGAGCACCTGTGGGGCGCCCAGGCCGAGACCACGGATCCGGTCCTTCTGCGCGAGGAACGCTCCCGGGCCGTCGGGGCGGAACGCGACCGCCCCGGCGTCGGCGGACGCCGTTCCCGCGAGCTGCGGCCGGGCGGGGTCGGTCAGGTCGAGGAGGTGGACGCCCTTGTCGTCGGTGCTGACGCAGGCGTGGCCGCCGAGCGGGTGCACACGGACCGACCGGGGACGGCCGGGCAGCAACAGCTTGGCGCGCGGGCGTTCGATCGGTGCGTCCGGCGGAGCGGACCCGGCGGACAGCTCCAGGACGTGCACGGCCGCGCCGTCCTGGCCCTCGGCGGTGAGCGCGTAGAGGTGGGCGGGCGCGACGGCCATGCTCCGGACGGAGGGAAGGCCCACGGCGAAGGCGTCGGCCACTACGGGCTCGCCGGGCGCGGCGAGCGCAAGAGCCCAGAGCGTGACCACGTCGTTCAGGACGCCCGTCACGAAGCCGTGGGTGGCGTCAGGGTGCAGGGCGAGGGCGGTGGGCGTCTGAGCACCGGTCAGGGGAACGGCGGTTCCCGTAGCGGGTGTTGCGGGGTTGTCCAGGCGGACGACGTGGAGCACCGGCTCGCCGTGCTCCCCGGTGCCGGGGAGATAGGCGAAAGCGCCGTCCGGGTGGATCGCGACGTCGCACAGCCCGCCCGGGACGGGCAGCCGTTGTCCGTCGTCGGTGCCGGTCAGCCTGATGGGGCACAGTGCGTCCTGGTGCACGCGGTAGGCGTACGGGGCCGTGGGATGCACCGCCAGGGACAGCGGGACGGAGGAGTCGGCGATGGTGATGGCGTCGGCGGTCAGCTCGGGCTGCCGGCGCAGGACGGAGACGGAGCGGTCACCGGCGCAGGCCACGTACGCGCGCAGCCCGTCCGGGGCGCAGGCCACCCCCACGGGGTCGGCGCCGACGGGCAGCGTGTCCGACTTCTGCGCGGTGGCGACGTCGATCCAGTGCACGGACGGTGCCTTGGGCGAGCGGTCGGTGACGTACGCGTGGCCGCCGTCCGGGGTGCAGGTCACCTCCCAGGGACGGGAGTCGTCGGACGACGCGACGGGGACGGGCGTGACGCCGCTGCCGCGCACGGCGACCTCCTGACGCCGGTAGTCGGCGATGTAGAGCGTGTCGTCGTCGCCGGCCACGATCGTCCAGGGGTGGTCGGTGAGGGCCTGGGGCTGCGAGACGGAGGCCGCCCTGAGCCGGGTGTCGTCCAGGGTGACGGTGGTCAGACCGGCCGCCGCGGCGCCCTTCTCGTTGACCACGTACAGGGTGTCGGGGCCGTGGCACGCGATGCCGCGTACGCCGTCGACCGTCAGATCGCCCACCGCGGTCATGGTGGCGTTGGAGGTCTGGGGGACGGCGATCCCGTACACCAGGCCCTTGGCGCGATGGGTTGCGTACAGATGGGCGCCGTCCGGGGACAGAGCGAGGGAAGCAGGCAGGTCGTTGCTCGCCTCGATGGTGATCCAGCAATCGAACTTCACGTCGGAGTCGCCCGTGACCGTGAACTGGGCGACCTTTCCCGTGGCCGCACTGGACACATACAGATTCGCCTTCTGATCCGGACCTTCACCGGACAGCGCCAGCCCGTGAGGATGGGTCAGGTCGCTGCGCTCGATGCCCTGCTGGAACTCCCAGGCGTCACCGTCCCATCGCAGGACGGAGACCTTCGCGGGCCGGTTGCCGCGGCTGTCGTAGTTGGTGACGTACAGATGGTCGCCCTTCGACGAGAGCGCGATTTCGTGCGGTCCGGTGAAGTGACCCTGGTCCTGGTCGATGGAGTGGTCGAACGTCCAGCCCGTGGACGTGCGCCGGAGAATGCTGATCCGGCCCTTCGGGACGTCCATCTGCGAGCTCACGTAGTCAGCGACGTAGAGGACGTCACCACGGATCGCCAGGCCGAGGGGGATCTCGCACTTCACGACGTCCTTGCCGAGGGTGTACGAACCTCCCCGGAGATCGACCCGGGACGCGGTCCCCGCACCGGAGTCGGCGGTCACGGCATACCGGCCGTCCGGAGTGACGGCCACGCCGCGCGGCTGCGCGCCCTTCGCCAGGGCAGTGGGTTTCACCGTCACCGTGGACGTGTCGCCGAAGTCGCGGCCCTCCGCCGGGCGCAGGGCGAGGAGCTGATCGGTACCCGGGCTGGTGACGCAGGCGAAGCCGGAGCCCATGGCGATGCCCCACGCCGTGGTCCCGGACGGCAGGGCGACGGTGCCCCGGTGCGTGCCCGCCTCCAGATCGGCGACGGCGACGCGGTTGCCCGACGCGTCGGTGGTGCAGGCCCACCGCCCGTCGGGGGTCATCGCCGTGGCGAAGGGCGCGGTGACGTCGCCGGTGCCGACGCGGCCCGTGACGGCCGGCCCCACGCGGAGCGTGAGGAGCCTTCCGGTCGCCTGGTCGGTGACGTAGAGGAACCGTCCGTCGGGGTCGGTCGCCAGGCCCGAGGGCAGTACGCCGACGGGGACGTCGGTACGGGCGGCGGGTGCGGCCGGGGAGACCGTGCTGAGCACGCCCGTGGTCCGGCTGAGGACATGGGCCACGGTGCCGTCCGGGGACAGGAGTACCGCCGACGGTCGCCGGGCGACGGCGAGTGGGACGAAGGTCCCCGGCTCTCCGGTGCCGGCGTCGAGCGCGGCCACCCACAGCTCGGCGGACTCCTGGTCGGCGACCCACAAGCGGTCGTGTCCGACGACGACGGCGGCGGGGCCCGGGCCGACCGCGTGAGGCGTCGTCATCGCGGCACGGGCAAGGTCCACCACCACGACACCGGCCCCGTCGCACAGCGCGTAACCGAACCTTCCGTCCGACGACACCGCCACCGCACGGACGGGCGCCGGCATGACGGCGGATGCCACCGTCGGTGAACCGGGTGTGCCGACGCCGACCACGTCCAGCCGGCGGGCCGCCTCCGCGTCCTTGTCGTGCGCGACACATATCCACCGGCCCCCCGGCGCGCCCGCCAGCACGAACGGGCCACCGCCCACCAGCACGGGGCGGCCGCCGTTGCCGTTCTCGTCCAGGACGTGCACCACGTCGTCCGTCCAGGACGCCACACCGACCTGCCCGGCGAAGAGCCCGGCAGCCACCGCGCACAGGGCACCGGACAGATGCACCGTGGCGGCGGAGCCGCCGGGGACGAGGACAGAGAGTGTGCCCTCGTCGTAGCCGGCGACATAGGCGCGGCCGCTGTCCATGCCGAGCGCGAGCGCACGCGGATCCTTGCCCACGGGCACCTGCGTCGGCGCGCCCGGCGTGCCGTCCGCCCCCAGCTCCGCCATGACGACGTGGTCCGAGGCCCGGTCGAGGGCGAGGAGCCACCGGCCGGCTCCGGTCTTCCCGTCCATGAAGTGCCCTCTCTGTTCAGGGAGTCTCGGCGACGGTGACGCGGTGCTCGACGGAGTACACGGTCTGTTCGTCGCCGCAGTCGATGCGCGGGCCGGTCCCGGCGGCCGCCTCCGTGTCCATGTCGTAGCCGCGCAGCACCACCGAGTCGACGCGCGCGATGCCCTGCACGCCTTCCAGGACGCGGTACGCCTCGCCGGTGTACACAGGCCGCCCCAGCGGCCAGCCCTTGCCGTCGGGACCTCCGTCGACCGGGTTGAACCAGCGGTACAGGGCGCGCTCGGCCGCCATGGCCAGGGCCGTGCGTTCCGTCGCGGTCAGGTAGTCCTCGGGCACGACGTGGGCCTCGCCGCGGATGCCCACGTAGTGCGGTGTCTCCAGCCACACCGGGACGCCCGCCGGGTGCAGCGCGCGCAAGGAGCGCTGCACCGTGTCGCACGCGTCCTGGGTGGGGGTGAGCATCGGGAAGGGGAACCAGCCGCGCTCGTCGGCGGTGACGAACGGGACGACCTTCAGCCGGACGCCGGCCTGGAAGGTGCCGCCGCTGGTGTCGGTGAAGCCGTCCGCGCCCTGGCCGGACGCGGTGTTGCGGATCGACACGACACCCGGGGGAAGGCGCCAGGCCGAGTCCGCCAGGATGTCGTTGCCCTTCTTGCCCGCGGTGCAGCGGTAACCGGCCACGGTCACGGGAGAGTCCTGCTCGGGGATCCTGCCGTGCTGCACCGTGCGCCCCGAGCCGTCGGCGACGGCCGGACCGAAGTGGACCTGTCCGGTGGCGGCGTTGAGCACCACATGCGGGTCCGTCTCCCCGGAACCTTCGAAGGTGCTCTGCACGCACCATTCCTCGCCGCGGACCGAGACCGTGGTGGGCAGGGGATCGCACACTTGCGGGGTCATCAGGGCGATCACCTGCCCCGGCTCCTTCTTACCGGTCGAGGCCGAGGCGTCGGTGCGCGTCGCATACTGCAGGGCCTGCACGGGGCCGGTCGCACCGTCGTCGAAGGCGATCGTGTACGCGGTGGAGTCCGTGGCCTTCGGATCGCGGATCTGCAGAGCGAGCCAGACCCCGTCCGCCGTGGGGTAGTTGCCGCCGTGGCGGGCCACGGCATCGTCCACGCGCGCGGCGGGCCGGTCGGTCGTGGGCCTCCAGCGAGGCGAGTCGCTCAGCCGCAGGGGGTGCGAGAGCGCGGCGGTGCCGCCGATGGTGACCGAGGCGGGGGCCGCGCACGCGTAGGCCGCCGGGATGTCGGGTTCCCACCACGGGATGCCCCTGCGCGGGAGGAACACCGACAGCGCGATCCGGTCCGTGGCCTCGACCGTCCGGTCCGGCCGCACCCACAGGGTCGGATGAGCGAGCTCGGCGTCCCCGGGGAGACGGACGAGCGCGAGGGTGACGCCGGCGCCGGTGCGGTACGGACCGCTGACCGGCCCGTCCCCCAGGTAGTCGCCGGCGGCCAGGACGTCGTGGGCCCCGGTCACGCGGGGATCGGGGAACAGCCGGGCCACGCCGGCGATCCGGGTGGCGGCCCTGGTGGCCTCGCTCTGCGTGGTGAACACCACCCCGCCGTCCCGGGTGGTGACCTCGGTGCCGCCGGGCAGGGACGGTGTCCCCGCGTCGAGGACGAACCGGAGCGTGGTGACGGCCGGCCGGGCCAGGACGTAGTTGCGCGCCGGATCCAGGGTTCCGTCGTCGTCCGTGCGCACATGGTGGATGCGGGCCATCCCGGCCGAGGCGGCGAGGGCGAGCTGCTCGTAGTCGTGCGGCGTGACGGCCCGTTCCGGGGAGGGGGAGCCCAGCGGCAGCCGCTCGGCGCACTCGGCGGGCGTCTCGGCGTCGGTGCCGCCGGTGGCGGGCGCGGGGTTGGTGACGGCGGACACATACGGCAGCGGGGTGCGCAGGACGGTGATCGTACGCGCGGGGACGTTGCCTCCGGCCCCACCGCCGGTCAGATAGCGCGGGGCCCGGACCGCGGCTCCCGCGGGCAGGGGAACGCCGTGCCGCAGAGCTCCCCGGCCGGTTCCGACGACCGGGGCGAAAACGGCCTCGCCGCTGCGGGCGTCCAGGGTGAAGTGCCGGTCACCCGGCCCCGATCCGGCGAGCGAGGGCACGTACGTCCACCGGAACGCCCGTCCGGACTCGACGGCCTCCACCGCGAGGGTGTCGGTGGCGCGCAGCATGGGCGGATGGGCGAAACGCAGCCGTTCGCCGGGGGCACCGGTCGCGGTGCCCAGCTCCTCGTCCAGGACGACCCGGGCCTGCACCACGGGCACGGTCACCGACAGGGCCGGATCCAGGGCCAGTCCACGGATACCCGTCCCCGGGGGTGCGAGCCGGAGGAGGCCGACGTCGCGCAGTTGCCGGGCCTGCGCGTCGTCGTCCGGAGGGTCGAGGAGCAGCCGGGCGGGGGCGTGTGTGGCGGGTACGTCGAGCGTGACCCGTATCCGGCCGTCCGGGCCGACGGACCGGGTGGTCCCGCAGGCCGACCAGTGCGTTCCCTGCCACGCCTCCCAGAGCCCTCGGTCGTCCAAGGCCCCGTCCGGCGTGATGTCGAGGGCGATGCGGGTGCCGGGGACGGCGACCGACAGGACGACCAGTGCGTATGCCGCGGGTTCCGGTGGCGGCCGGTCGTCGCCCGGCGTCACGTCCTCGTAGGAGGGGAGGTTGAGGTGGAAGGCCGGCCCCGAGAACGTGCCCTTGCCTTCCGTCTCCCCGGTGAACGGCACGAGGGTTCCCTCCACCGCACCGCCCGCCGCGCCCCGCTGCGTGAACCGGCCCGCCGCCACCAGGACGCACGGATTGACGACGGCCTCGGCCACGGTGCTGAAGACCACCGGCTCGCCCGCCCCGGCCGGGGGACTGGTGGACACCTCCAGCCCCACCGGGATGCGTACGGGTTCGGGCGCGGGCGCCGCGAGCTGGAACAGCACGTCGGTACGGGCCGGCGCCGCCGGGTAGGGCCGTGGCCCCAGGAGGCCCAGCAGCTCCAGCCGGTGCCGGTCGGGGGCCCGGTTGACCCGGTCCCGCAGCGCCTCGGCCATGTCGGCGCACGACTCGATCAGTGCCCGGCCCGGGTCGGCGGGGTTGCGTCCCGTCCACGCGGGCAGGGCGGCGCGCACCGCGCGGACCGCGTCACCGACGATGTCCGCACGGTCGCGTCCGTCGTGGGCGGGGGGTGACAGTGTCATCCTTCAGGGCTCCCTGCGAACGGGTCAGTGGTCCACGGTGACCACGGTCTTGAAGGGCAGGTGTGCGGGGCAGTGGGCGGCCACCAGCCGGGTCAGCCGGCGTTCCGCGGTCAGGCGTTCCCCGACGCCGCCGAGGGCGAGGGTCACGGTCAGCATCCGGCCCGCGGGAGGTCGCCGGTCGCCCGTGAAGACGCCGCCGAGGTCCTGCACGTCGAGTGCCCAGCCGTAGATCTCCCGTGCCTCGCGCAGCAGTGCGTGCCGGGTGCCGCGGTGCGCGGCCAGCCAGGGTGCGAGGGCGACGGCCGTCCTGTGCTGGAGCTCGGTCCAGTCGGGTTCGACGCGGGCGCCGGTGATGTGCGCCAGCCAGCCCAGGAAGGAGACGGGAGCCGTCCAGGGGCCGAGTACCTCGGCGAGCCGGTCCAGGCAGTCCTGTGAGGGGGCCAGGGCGGCACCGATCCCGTCGGCGAAGGCGTGGGCGACGCGGTCGCCCGCGTACACGGCGGGCAGCGTCGGCGGCCGGGGGACATCGGACACGGTGCGCTCCTTCCTCGGGGTCAGTCCGTCACGTCGATCAGGCAGGCCGTCAGCAGCACCAGCCCGTTGTCGGGCACCTCGACGACCGGTGTGTCCCGGTCGCCCACCACCGACGCGTCGAGGACCGTCCGGACCTCCGGCACCGTTTCCAGGGCCGCGAGGACGTCACTGGCGTGGACGCGGCGGCCCCAGGGCCAGCCGCTGCCGGCCGGGCCGCCGGAGGTGGGGTGGAAGTACCGGTACAGGGCGCGCCCGGCCGCAGCCTTCGTCTCCTTGACGCTGTCCGCGGTGTAGGCCCAGGAACGGATCCGGGCGCGCGCCGCGAAGGGCCGGTAGTCGGGGCGGGCCACGTGGAGGCGGTCGCCGAGCAGCCGGGCGCCGTCCAGCAGCGCGCCGGCCTCCGCGAGCATGGCGTCGGTCACGTCCAGGTCGGCGTCCCGCAGCGGGATCGCGGGGTCGGCGGGAAGGTGGGGGACGAGCAGCACGCGCAACGCCGCGTCCTCGGGGAGCCACAGCGTGGACTCCGTCCGGGCGCCCTTGACGAAGAAGAAGACACCGTTCACGGTCACCACCGCGTCGGGCCTGTGGGCGCAGTGCGGGGACAGGTGGGGGAACGACTCCGAGATCAGGGACCGCACCCCGCGCCCGCCCGAAGGACGCAGCCTGCCGTTGTCGTAGGTGAACCGCCGGTGGTAGAAGCTGTCGTCGCGGAAGAAGAACACCTCGTAGTCGCCGTCGCCGTCGCCGTCGCCGTCGCCGTGCGCGAGGGCCGCGACGGCGTCCACCCCGGCACGGAACGGGTCGGGCAGGCCCGGGAACTCGTCTGCGATCTTCTTCGGACCGGAGTCCCCGGTCCATGCGCAGAGGTCACCGGAGAACCACAACCGCGATACGTCCCCTTCCGGTTCGAGTACCGCGTCGAGGCGCTGCGCCGCGAACTCCGGCGGATCGTCCTCGGCCGTACCGGCGAGCTCCAGGCCGGTCTCCAGATCCACCTGCCGGTGGGCCACGTTCCCGGCCGCGTCCACGAAGTAGTGGACGGCGCAGTCCGGATCGTGCACGGCCACGGCACACGCGGTGACGCTCTCCGGCCGCGCCGGCGGGCACAGCCCGTCCGGCACCCGCGGGTCCTCCGGCCGCACGCTGTCCAGCACCAGGGCGCGGGCTACGGTGAACGCCTGCTCGGTGAGGATCCGTTCGTGGTCGGCGGCGGTCACCGCCCGCCGCGGCGGCGCCAGTCCGAGCGCCGCCCGCTCCAGCGCCTGCCGCCAGTCCTCCGCGTCCCGGCCGGGCGCGACCACCTCCCCGACCACGGCCGGCGGGGTGTCCCCGACGAGTTCCGTGCCGGGGTAGACGCCCTCCCGCGCGCCCCGGCAGGCCGCATACGTGACGCACACGGACACCCCGGGCGGAGGAACCGCCCCCAGCTGCCGTTCCCCGCCGGCGAAGGGGACGAGCGGGCCGAACACGACCTCACCCACCGCGTCGTCCCACCAGTAGCAGGGCGTCTCCGCGTCGACCGCGGCGAAGGACTCGACCGCCGGCCACGCGCAGCCGCCCACCATCACCTCGGTGAGCGGGGACGGTGCGGGCGCGGCCGGACTCCAGGGACGGCGGGACGGGGCGAACCGCTGCCCCGGGGTGCCGTCGGACGTCCCGAGGTCCTCGGTGACCGCCTCCGCCCGCTCGACGGCCCCGACCGTCGCCGGCCGGTCCGCGGGCACCCGGACCGGAGCCGTCGTGCGCAGCACGAACGGGCGCTCCCGGGGAACGGCCAGCTCGGTCCCCGCGGGGACGTCCCTCTCGACGCCCGATGCGGCGAAGCGGACGACGACCCGGCACGGCACCGCCGCCATCGGCGTGATGCCCATCAGGGCCAGCAGCCGGGACCGCTGCTGCGGTGTCATGCGGTTCGCGCGGTAGACCAGCGCGTCCACCCGCCCGGCACACGCCTCCAGCAGCGTGACACCGGGGTCGGACACGTTGTGGTCGGTCCAGGACGGCGACCGCGAGGGCAGCGCGCGCTTGGCCGCGTCCACCATCGGCTGGAAGCGCAGGTCGTCGAGGTCGGGGACCGGGAGCTCCTGCATGCGGGCCGTCATCCTTCCCGGGGTAGTGTGTAGAACGGGAAGACGAGGTTGCGCGGCTCGTCGGTCGTCCGCAGCCGGTAACGGACGTCGATGTAGAGCACGCCCTCGTCCGCGGAGTCCGTGCTGAACAGCAGCTCGTCGAGCTCGATCCGCGGCTCCCAGCGCTCCAGGGCCCGGCGCACCTCCAGATCCGCGCGCGCCACCGTCGCGGCGTCCAGCGGGTCGAAGACCAGCCGGTGGATGCCGCACCCGAACTCCGGTCGCATGGGCCGCTCTCCCGGCGCGGTGCCGAGCACGAGGCCGATGGCCTGTGCCACGTCGTCGCCCCCGGTGGCCAGCGCCACCTCGCCGGAGGGGGTGAGGGCGCCGGGGAAGGCCCAGCCCGCGCCGATGATGTCGCCGATGCCGCTCTTCAGGGGATCCACTTCGCTCACCTGCCTTCAGTTGATGACGACTGCTCTCAGTTGATGTCGACGGGAGTGCCGGTGATCTCCGTCTTGCCGCCCTTGAGGGTGAGCTGGGCGGTCCCCTCGACGGTCACGTTCTTGCCCGTGAGCGTCAGGTCGCCCGGCCCGTCCGCCTCGATGCGCACCGTGCCCGCCTTGACGACGACCGTGCCCGACGTCCCGGCGTCGACGGTGACGGTCCCCGAGCGCGCGTCGAGCCGCAGCCGCAGCTCGCCCGCCTCCAGCGAGATCGCCGTGTCCTTGCGGTCGAGGTGCGCGGTCAGCTTCCCGTCGCCGGATTTCAGACGCACGCCCTGGGGGCCCTCGGCCGCGCTCAGGAGCTCCAGACGGTCGCCCGCCCGCGAGGTGACCGACCGCCGGTTCAGCCGTCCCGTACCGGCGTCCACCAGAGGCAGACCGTGGTCCGTCGGCGCGTCGGCCCCGTTGTACAGCCCGCCCAGCACGTACGGCCGGTCGAGCCGGCCGTGCTCGAAGCCGATCAGCACCTCGTCCCCGGTCTCCGGCGCGACGACGCCCCCGCCGCCCGCGCCGCCCCACTGCACCGTGCGCACCCAGTCGGTGACGTACTCCTGCGACAGCCACGGCAGCTTCAGCCGCACGGCCCCGCGCTGACCCTGCCCCGGTTCGCGGACGTCCGTCACGATCCCCACCGCGACACCCGTCCCGCACAGCGGCGGCGGGGGCGGCACGACCGGCGGGGGCAGCGCCCCGACCCGGACGCGGGTCAGAAAGCCGTGCTCGCCGTCGAAGGTGTGCAGGCAGGCCGTCGCCGTGTACTGCCCGGCGAACGGCGCGCCGGCGCCGTTCACCGTGAAGGGCACACCCGCGCGCAGCTCCGGAGTGCCGGCGACCATGGCCTCCAGGTCCGCCATCGCGGCCGCCGTATCGTCGGCCAGCGCGCGGGCGGCGGCGTCCACCTGCGCGGCGGTGGTGTACGGGCGGCCCGCCACCAGCAGCCCCGGCCGGTCGCCGAAGGGCCTGCCCAGCTCTCCCGGCGTCGTCCCCAGCCGCAGCCGCTCGCTGGCGGTGGCCGGGGCCCGGGACGTCACCGGGGACTTGGCCGCCTGGTCCCAGCCGCGCACCTCCACCTCACCGACCTGCCCGGCGCAGGAGACGCCCGTCCGCAGGGACAGCAGGTTCACCCCGTACTGGAGCACGTACGGGCTGCGGTCGGCGCCGGTCGACGGCGCGGGGGCCCGCGCGGCGGGGGCGAGCCGGCGCAGCTCCACCGTCCGTCCCTCGACGACGAGATGGAGCCCCTGCTGGCCGGCGAGGTGGGTGAGCAGCTCCCAGTCCGTGAGGTTGGGCTGGGACAGGTGCCGGATGCGCCCGCCGTCGGCCTCGACGCGGCCGGCCCGCAGACCGTGCCGGGCGGCGGCCCGCGCGACGACCTCCGCGACGGTCGTCTCGACGTACGCCGCCACCTGGCGGCCACGGGTCAGCCGGTGGCCCCGGTCGGCGGCCCGGACCGTGGTGAAGGCGCCGTCCGGGCCGACCTCCTTCTCCAGCGCGGTGACCTCACCGTCGAAGAGCGCTGTACGGGTGCGCTGCCGGGCCGCGGTCACCGAGACGGTCACGGCCGTGCCGACGGCGACGCGCACCCCCGGCAGCAGCCGGTGCTCCGGGTCGCGGAACCGCAGCCACGCCGTGGCCGGCAGCCCCGTCGCCGTCGCGACCCCCGCCGCCGCCAGGCGTTCGCTCCACTGCTCCGACAGCGCGACGCCGTCGAAGGCGACCACCGGCTCGGCCGCGTACGCCCGTTCCGTCACCGGCCGTCCTCCAGTACGGGCAGCAGCAACTCGCTTCCGGGGCGAACGGCCTCCGGGTCGTCGATCCCGTTGGCGCGGGCGATCGCCCGCCAGGCCGCGGCGTCCCCGTACGCGCGCCACGCGATCCCCGGCAGCGTGTCACCGGCCACCACCATGTGCGTGCCCACCGGGCCGTCCGCCCCCGAGCTCGGGTTCTGCCGGGGCGTCGAACCGCCGACCTCCTCCAGCGTCAGCGAGCACTCCGCGCGCAGCGGCGTACCGTCCGTCCCGAACCGCGTGTAGACGGCGTTCACCTGCGTGACGACGGCCGGAAAGGCGGTGGTGCGGGCCCGCCCCCACTCCAGGCGCACCCACGGCGCCGAGGCCGGCTTCGCCGCGGCGCTCTGCGCCGTCGGCGCGCAGCAGCCCAGCAGCGTCTCCACCTCGCCCTGGACACCGGTGCCGCTGCCGGGCGCGTCGAGGAACACGTCCAGGGTCATGGTCCGCGGCTCGGCGCCGATGAACTGTGGTCTGGCGGCCGCTGCGTTGGACGGTGCGCGGCTGCGGTCCCAGCGGGCCTGTTTGCCGACGGACAGGCGATCGGGGTTGAAGTGCAGCTTGACCCGGGTGCGTTCGGGCCCGGGTGTGGTGCCGGTGCCGGCCGGCGGATCGTAGATCACCAGGCATGCCCGTACGGGACTGCCTCCCAGGGGCAGAACGGCCATCGGCGGCGGTCCCTTCTGTCGTCCTCGCTCGCTGTCGCCTGTGCTCGCGTGTCGTCGGGTGGTCGCGGAGGGTCAGACCGTGACCCCGATGAATCCGTCGTGCGCGATTTCCAGGGTTTCTTGGGCCGGGAGGGACTGCCCGGTGTCGAAGGACGGCCCGCTCCACCGGACCGGCAGCACGCCGTCCAGCAGCCACCGGACGATCGGCCTGCGGTCCGGCCCGAGCGCCACCAACTGCCCCGGCAGCCTCAGGGGTTCGCGAACCTGCTGCTGGATCCACGCCCAGATGAGCACGGTGTCCTTCGTCAGGGGTCTGCCGAGCACGACGTTCGAGTAGCGGATGCGGGTCGGCAGGTGCCACACCCGCCCGTTCATGCCGCCTTCCGTCCGCTCCTCGACCTCCATGGAACAGCCCAGCCCCTCACACGAGGTGAACGAACCGAGCGAACTGTCGCCGATCGTCAGCTGGAACAACGAACTGACGGCGAACGGCTGGACCTGGTCCGGCATGGAGGCTCCGTCCGGGAAGGCGTCGGTGTCGTCAACGGGGGGCGTGTCCGGGGGGCGGGCAGTACGGCGCCGGCAAGCCGGCGCCGCGCTCCGGGAGGCCGAGCGCGGGCAGGACGGCGCGGGCGATCAGTCCGGCATGGGATTCGGCGATCCGGCGGGCGAGGAGGGCGGGGTCGGGGGGTGGGGGTACTACCGGCGGCACCGGGGCCGGGGCCGGGGACGGGGCCGGGGTAAGGGCCGGGGTAAGGGCCGGGGTAAGGGCCGGGGTAAGGGCCGGGGTAAGGGCCGGGGTAAGGGCCGGGGTAAGGGCCGGGGCCGGGGCCGGCGGTGAACCCCCGGGCCCGTGGGGGCGGGGCGAGAGGGGGATGCGCACGGCGGTCGACGGCGCATGGGGCAGGGGGTGCCCGATGCGAGGCCGGGGCAGGGGCGTGTCCGAGGGCCGGGTGGACGCGGCGGGGGAAGGCGGAGGGACCTCCGTGCCGTGCCAGGGCGAGGCAGGGGGCGTGAAACCCGTCCCGTCGTCGGACGCGAGCGGGGTGTGCGGGGCAAGGAGAGGGCCGGGGACGCTCCGGGGCACGAGGGGCAGTGGAGTCCCGGCACTGACGGGCCCGTCCGACGCCCCGGGGCCGGGGCGGACTCCGGCAACCCCTCCTGGCCCCCGGTCGGCCACCGGGAGACGGGAAGTGGGCAGTGCACGCTCGTGAGACGGGCTGGGGGCAGCGGGCCCGGCGTGCCCGGCCGCCGGCCCGTGAACCGCGACAGGTGACTTCGGAGAGAAGGCGGCGCCGAGGGCGCCCGGGCCAGGGGCCGGCCGGGACATCGGTACGGGGGAGCCCGGGGGAGCGGAGGCGCTCGGCTGCCGGGCCGGGGCGTATGAAGGGGAGGAAGCAGTCGGGGCGTGGCCGGCGAGGGTCCCCGGGGAAACCGGAGGCGCCTGCGAAGTCGGTGCGGAGAGCCCCTGGGCGACGGCCTGGCCGGGGGTCTGCGCGGGCGTCGCCCCGGGCCCAGTCCAGGGGTGGATCGCGGCGGGCGCTCCCGGGAGAACGACAGCCGGGGCGTCAACGGATGCCGGTGCGCCCGGAGGGACGGCCGGACGAGCCTTCCCGGAGGCCCCAGGGGCTCCCGAGGGGGCGGTGGGCCAGAGCAGTGGCGTGGGAAGCCCCGGAGAGACAACTAATGGCCACGGAACCGGCGGTGACGATGACGGCAGGGACGGAGGGGCATCGCCCGGACTGTGCCCCTGCGCTAGGGCGTGTCCGCCAAGCAGCA
>NZ_JAIXMK010000139.1:0-12105 GCF_020328095.1 Streptomyces sichuanensis | reverse complement strand
CGACGGCCGGCGAGGACGGCACCCTGCGGCTGTGGACGCCGCGTGCCGCGGCCGGGGCGGTACCGTCCGGCCCGGCCTGGCTGGACGCGGCCCTCAGCCCCGACCGTTCGCTGCTGGCCGTCGCGGGCCGGGACGGCACCGTGCGGCTGTGGGACGCCCGGCACCGCACGGTGCGGCGCACGGTGCGGGTGTCCGGTGAGGCGGTGCGCGCGGTGGCGTTCAGCCGTGACGGTGCGCTGTTCGCGGCGGGTGACGGGCACGGCGGCGCGAGCGTGTGGCGCACCGCCGCACCGGACCGTCCCGTGCGCCGCTGGCAGGCCCACGGCCGGGCGGTCACCTCGCTGGCGTTCCGCCCCGGGGATGCGTCCTCACTCGCCACGGCCAGTGAGGACGGCACGGTGCGGCTGTGGCGCGTGATGGGGGCGGGCGTCCGTCCGGAGCTGCGCGTCTCCGGTCACGAGGACGCCGTCTACCGGGTGGTGTTCCTGGGCGACGACAGGCTCGCCACGGGCAGTCAGGACAACACGGCCCGCATCTGGCGCGCCTCCGACGGTCGCGAGCTGCACCGGCTGACCGAGCACGCCGACACCGTACTGGGCCTGGCGGCGAACCCGGCGGGCACCCTGCTGGCCACCGCCAGCCGCGACTACACGGTCGGGCTGTGGGACGCGCGCGACGGGCGCAGGCTGCGGACCCTGGCCGGCCATACGGGTCCGGTGACCTCGGCGGCCTTCGACCCGGGCGGCACACGGCTGGTGACGACGGGCCGCGACGACACCGTGCGGGTCTGGGACGCGCACGACGGGCGGCTGCTGTTCACCCTGACCGGGCACACCGGGCGGGTGCGGGCCGCGGCCTTCCTCGCCGAGGGGGGCCCGGTGGTGTCGGTCGGCGAGGACGGCACCGTGCGCTGGTGGAGCCTGGGGGTGCGTGCGGTGCTGGCCGACGCGTGCCGGGCGGTGGGCGACGTGGGCCGGGACACCTGGCGCCGGCTGCTGCCGGACGTTGCCTATGCGCCGGGCTGTCACCCCGAGGGGTCATAGCGCGCCCGGGACGCCCGGCCGCCGGCGTGAGGCCACATGGTGAAGGCGCAGGTCAGCGGGGGTTGTCCGGCGCCTGCTGATCCGGGCAACGGGCAACCCCTGGCTCACGCCCCGTCATATGCCGAGACTCAGAACACCGGACGGCTTGATTCCGCACAGCCGGCCGTCCCGGCGCCCCCGGCCGACGTCGACGAAAGAAGCCCGGACATGAACGCCCACGTGAACGTCTGCAAGAACGACGGCATGCACCCCGACCTGCCGGACGCCTTCGCCTTCGCCGTGACGGTGGCGGCCTGCATGACGCTGGTCCTCGTGGACCACGCCCCTCCTGCGGCCTTCACCGAGTACGCCGCGGCCTTCACCGGCCTCTGCACCGCCTGGTACAACCGCCCCCGGCCATGACGACCTCCCGGCAACGGCCGGGGGCGGAGCTGTGGTCAGCCCTTGACCGGCTCGTTCAGGGAGCTCAGGTCGTGGGCGTAGATGCCGACCGCATGGGCGATGACGTCGACGTTGGTGTCGAAGACCTTGAGGTCGAGGTTCTCCAGGGTGTCGCCCGCCCCGTGGTAGTTCGGGTCGTACGCGGTGCCCGCCGTGCCGCCGAACCTCGCGGCCTGCTCCTTGGTCTTGATGCCCTCGGCGCCGGTGAAGGTGCCGCCCGCCGGGATGCCGGCCTTGATGAACGGGCCGTAGTCGGACCGGCCGTCGAAGTCGGTGCCCTCGTGCGGCGAGCGACGGCCGTCGAGGTAGCCGTTGATCAGCCGCTCGATCTGTGCGGAGCCCTGTGGGCCGGGGCCCTCGCCCTTGTGGTCGGAGTCGTCGCCGTCGTAGACGAACTCGACGGGGTTGGGCGAGGCGATCATGTCGAAGTTCAGGTAGAGCGCGGTCTGCTTGCGCTGCTTCTCGCTGAGCTGCTTGACGTAGTGCTCGGAGCCGAGCAGACCGAGCTCCTCGCCGGACCACCAGGCGAAGCGCACCTTGTTGGTGGGCTGCTGGCCGTGGCCGCGCGTCTCGGCGGCGAGCTTGAGGGCGACCTCCAGCAGGCCGGCGGAGCCGGAGCCGTTGTCGTTGATGCCGGGGCCCGCGGGCACCGAGTCGAGGTGGCTGCCGAGCGCCACCACGTGGTCGGCACTGCCGCCCCGGGTCTCGGCGATCACGTTGCGGGTCTGGCGCTTGATCGCCTCGGTGCTCACATCGAGGTTGACCTTGGTCTCGCCCTTGGCGATCTGCGCGGCCAGCGCCTCGCCGTCGGCCAGGGAGATGCCGCCCGCGGGGATGTGGGCGTTGGCCGGGTCACCGACCGTGCCGTGGACCGGCTCGGTGCCGGAGTGGTTGTAGAGGATCAGGCCGATCGCCCCCGCCTTGGCGGCGACCTCCTCCTTCTGCTGGAAGGTGCAGTTGCCGCGCTTGACCAGCGCGATCTTGCCCTTGAAGTCGCCGGAGGCGTAGTCGTCCAGCTCGCAGCCGGGGGTCCCGTCCACGCGGGCCGCGGCGAGGGGTGCCACGAGACCGCCCGCGGGCGAGGACTTGCTGAAGCTGTAAGCCGTCACCTTGACGTCGCGCGGCTCGGGCGAGACGACGGCGAGCTTCTCGCGCTGCGTCGTGGACTCGTAGAAGTCGAAGTTCTGGTACGAGACGTCGTAACCGGCCTTCTTCAGCAGGCGGTAGACGTACTCGGTGGACGCCTTGTGGCCCGGCGTACCGGCGGCGCGGTTGCCGCCGTTGTCGTCGGCGATCTCCTGGAACGCCTCCAGGTGACGGTAGGCGCTCTTCCCGGAGGACGCCTTGACCAGCTTCTTGGCGAGCCGTTCGGCCTTGCCGTGCTGCTGGGCCGAGGTCGCCGGCCGGGCGTCGGCGGGGGCCGCGGTGGCGAGCAGTACGGGGGCGGCGACGACGCTCGTGACGAGAGCCGCTATCGCTCTGCGACGGAACTGGGCGCGCACGGAGGTCCTTTCCGGCACGGGTGGACCCTCGTGGTGCCCCCCGGCCTGCGGTCATCGCGATCGGACGGCGATCGCGCTGAACGGGACGGTAGCGAATCCGCGCAGGTCACGGGAGGGGTCGACGAACAGTTGACACAAGATCGACATCTTCCGCACCGGCACCGGCCACCGGTCCGGGACAGCACCGCTTCTGACGGACCGTCGCACGGCCCGGCCACCGGCCCCCGCCGGCACACCGGGCCGGAGCCTCAGGGTGCAGCGCTCGTGATCACCGCGAAGGGCGCTCCGAACGGGTCGAGCAGCATGGCCAGGCGGCCGATGCCGGGGACGTCGACGACGGGGATGACGACCGTCGCCCCGGCTTCGGTGGCCGTGGCCACCGTGCCGTCGGAGTCGGCCACCTCGATGTACGGATGCCATTCGGAGCGCGAGCCCGCCCGGAGGTTCTCGGCGGGCAGTTGCATGAGCCCTCCGTGCATGGTCTCCACGCCCCCGCCGGCCGGCCCGGCGACGGTGTAGACGAGCTCCTCACCCATCGGCATGTCCCGCAGCTCCCAGGCGAAGACGGAACGGTAGAAGTCCTTGGCCGCGTCCGCGTCGGTGGTGTAGAGCTCGATCCAGCTGACCGCGCCGGGCGCGTTGACGAGGTCCAGGCCGTCGATGTCACCGGGCTGCCACACGGCGAAGCGGGCCCCCGCCGGGTCGGTGAAGCCCGCCATGCGTCCGGCGGTGAAGACGTCGAACGGCGGGAAGCGGACCGTGCCGCCCGCCTGCTCGACGGCCTTGGCCGTGGCGACGGCGTCCGTGGTGCGGAAGTACACCGTCCAGGCGGAGCTCGCCCCCTCCTCCGTCAGCGGCCCCACGGCCCCGACGGTCCTGCCGTCCAGGCGGAAGAAGCCGTAGCCGCCCGCGTCCGGCCCCGCGGGGTCGAACTCCCATCCGAAGACGCGGCGGTAGAAGCCGGCGGCAGCGGCGACGTCGGGCGTGCCGAGGTCGAGCCAGTTCGGCCCGCCGGGGACGTGCGTGGATGTCAGCATGGTGCGGCTCCTCCGGCATGTGCTGCCGCGTGCGGCAAGGGGCGGTCGGACGGATCTCAGCATGGCAGGGGCCACTGACAGCCGCCCCCGGACGCGGCCGGCCGGAGTGTGCCGGCGGCCGCCCCGTGGCAGGCTGGAGCCATGGCCCGGCCCAATGAGGAGGTCGAGGCGCTGCTGCAGGAGTACGCCGACCTCGTCGCGATCACCGGTGGCGACGCCTTCAAGGCGCGCGCCTACGAGAAGGCCGCCCGGGCCATCGGCGGCCATCCCGGCGACGTCTCGAAGCTCGACGCCAAGGGGCTGCGGGACATCCCCAACGTCGGGAAGTCGATCGCCGACAAGGTCGTGGAGTACCTGAGCACCGGCCGTGTCACCGCCGTCGAGGAGGCCAGGGCGGCCATCCCGGCCGGCGTGCGGGAACTCATCACCATCCCCACGCTCGGCCCCAAGAAGGCCATGACCCTCTACGAGGAGCTGCACGTGTCCTCCGTGGAGGAGCTCCTCGACGCCATCCACGAGGAGCGGCTGCGCGAGCTCAAGGGGTTCGGCGAGAAGACCGAGGCCAACATCCTCCACGGCATCGCCCTGATGCAGAAGGCCGGCAGCGGCCGTATCCTGCTCGGCGCCGCCACGGACGTCGCGGAGCAGATCGTCGCCGACCTCTCCGGCATCAAGGGCTGCGAGGGCTGCGCGTACGCCGGGTCGCTGCGGCGCATGCGGGAGACCATCGGCGACATCGACGTCCTCGTCGCCGCCGACCGCTCCGCCCCCTTCATGGAGGCGTTCGCCGCACTCCCCTACGCCGCCGAGATCATCGCGCACGGCCAGAAGAAGACCTCCCTCCGCACGACGAAGGGCCTGCAGGTCGATCTGCGGGTATTGCCACCCGCCTCGTGGGGGGCCGGGCTGCTGTACTTCACCGGCTCCAAGGCGCACAACATCCGCATCCGCGAGATCGCGGTGCGGCAGAAGCTCAAGCTCTCCGAGTACGGCCTGTTCGACGTCGACAGCGGCGCGAACATCGTGTCGGGCACCGAGGAGGAGGTCTACGCACGGCTCGGGCTGCCCTGGATCGCGCCCACCCTGCGGGAGGACCGGGGCGAGATCGCCGCCGGCCTGCGCGGCGAGCTGCCCGAGCTGGTCACCGACGGCGACATCCGCGGCGACCTGCACACCCACACGGACCTGACGGACGGGGTCGCCTCCCTGGAGGACATGGTCGAGGCCGCCGCCCGGCGCGGCTACGCGTACTACGCCGTCACCGACCACGCCCCCGACCTGTACATGCAGCGCATGACCGACGAGAAGATGCTCGCCCAGCGGGAGCGGGTCCGGGCGCTGGACGGCAGGCACCGGAAGATGCGGCTGCTGCACGGCACCGAACTCAACATCGGGCCGGACGGTGGTCTGGACTGGCCCGACGACTTCCTCGCGGGCTTCGACCTGTGCGTGGCCTCCGTGCACTCCCATTTCCACCAGAGCAGGGCGGAGCTGACACGGCGTCTGGTCCGGGCCTGTGAGAACCCCTACGTGGCGATCATCGGTCACCCCACCACCCGCCGGATCGGCAAGCGCCCGGGCATCGACGCCGACTTCGACGCGGTCTTCGAGGCGTGCGCCAGAACGGGCACCGCCCTGGAGGTCAACTCCCATCCGGAGCGGCTCGACCTGTGCGACGAGGACATCCTGCGCGCCAAGCGCTACGGAGTGAAGTTCGCGGTGAACACCGACGCCCACTCCACCACGCACCTGCCCTACATGCGCTACGGCGTCGGCACCGCCCAGCGCGGCTGGCTGACGAAGGACGACGTGATCAACACCTGGCCCCTGCAGCGCCTGCGGCGCTTCCTGCGCCCGGGTGGGCACGGGAGCTGAGGCGGGTTCGGCCTCAGCCGGCGCCGGTGAAGACCAGGCGTGCCGCCCTGCGCCAGCGGTTGGCGGGCAGGGACGGGTGCAGCGCGGCCAGTGCCCCGCAGTACTTGGTGAGGACGACCGGCCGCATGCCGTGGGCGTGCAGCAGCCGGTCCGCCGCGGTCAGGTGGCCGGTGCCCTTGGTCTCCACCAGCACCAGGCCCTCACGGGCCCGGACGCTCCGGCCGGTGCGCAGGTCGGTGCAGACCAGTCCGGCGTCGCAGGTCATGCGCTCGCCGTCGGCCACGAGGGTCGCCCGGACGTAGTCGGTGCCGAGGGAGGGGTGCAGGGCCTGCGGGGCGTCGATGCCGTAGGCGCGCTGCAGGGTGGCGGCCAGGAAGTCGCGGAACGGGGCGTCCTGCGGGGTGTCGTCGCCGGTCAGGGGGCGGCGGTGCTTGACGGTGTCGCCCCGGCAACCCTTGAGCTTGATCTCGAACTGGCGCTCTCCGGTGTCCTGGTAGACGCGTTCGCGGATCTTGAAGCGCAGCCGTCGGCCCTGGCGGTGGTCGTGGAAGGACCGCAGCTCGGGGGTGTCGTAGTAGACGGAGTGGTAGCGGAAGGTATTCCGCCGTTCGATGGTCAGGGCCCGGAACGGGCCGCCCGGCCGGTGCGGGTCGGTGAGCCGTGCGGCCAGCCGGGCGAACGTGGCGGCGGGCACGAGGTAGCTGCGGTCGAAGCGGGCCAGCAGTTCGGCGCGGGCGTTGACCTCGGCGAGCGGGACGGGCGGGGCGGCGGCCGCGGCACGCGTGATCGCCTGCACCGCCGGCGGGGCGAGGACCTCCGGCGGCTCGGCCAGGGGCCGGGCGGCGGGCAGGGTTGCGGCCGGGACGGGGGCCGGGTCGGTGGCGGGGGCGCTCATACGGTCTCCCAGGCGGGCTTGCCCCGGTACGGGCGTTCGGCCTGGCCATTGTCCACCGCCTGGGGCGGTGTTCCCGGGAGGGGCTCGCGGTAGCGCACGTCGACGACCGTCAGATCGCGGACGTAGTCGACCTCCATGACCGTCCAGTCGAGGGGCTCCCCGAGCCGCCGGGCCAGGTCCGCCCGCAGCGCGGCCGGGTCGGCATGGACGGTGTCGAGCGTGACGAGCGTCCGGCGGGAGCGGGCCAGGAGTCGGGGGTGGTCGGCGCAGTAGACCACCAGCAGGAGGATGCCGCCGAGCGAGGCGGCCCTGGGCAGGCTCAGCTGCGGCAGACCGCAGACCAGGCCGAGGACCAGGGTGGTGAAGTAGTAGGCGACCTCTTCGTGCTGCACGGCGTCCGAGCGGAGCCGGATGATCGACAGCACCCCGAAGAGGCCGAAGCCGAGGGTCAGGCCGCCGTTGCCGCCCGTCGAGGCGAGCGCCGCCACGACCGTGAACAGCGCGACGTTGAGGGCGAGGTAGGCGGGGACCAGGTCGCGGCGCCGGTGCCGCGGATAGTAGACGGCGAAGGTCAGCAGGCAGACCGCGACGAGGTCGAGACCAAGGTGAGCGGCAAGGTGTCGCACGGATTCCATCGCTTCCTCCTTCAGTGCGTCAACGCCTGGGGGACGCAGAGGAAACTCTCGGCGAACAGAGTCACCGGGCTGGGTTAATCATGCGAATCCTTGACGTGATCCCTCCGGACTTGACCAAATCCGGAGGGATCACGTCCCGTTCGGCCTTCTTGCGGACCGGTTGCGCCCGTTACGCGGCCGTGGCGGCCGCAGCGGCCTCCCGGGCGGCCATGGCGGCCTGCCCCCGGGCGCGGGCCCGCTTGGAGTAGGTGATCGTCCAGGTGACGAGGACGACCGGGACGCCGTAGGCGAGGACGGAGTTCACGCCGACCATGGTGCCGGTCGACAGGGCGTAGGACAGTCCGATGCGGGCGCCGGCCTCGACGACGTACCCCACGCCCCAGACCGTGGTGATCGTGCGCATGACACGCCGGAAGCCGGGCTGCTCCGCCCACAGGCCGTTCCAGCGCTCCAGGCCCTCCTTGGTGCCGTCGGTGCCGAACTTGCGGCCGAAATAGAACATCAGCGGGCGCGGCAGGGCCAGCGACACGAGGCAGACCACGCCGAACAGACCGGTGACGGCGGACTCCTTGACCAGCAGAAGCCGCGTCGAATGCGGGCCGGCGACGGTGACGACCAGGGTCAGCACCATGAAGATCAGGGTGACCACCGCGAATTCGTCGATCCGCCGCTGCCAGATCAGGTGGATCACCGTGTCCAGCACCGGCCACGCACCCGAGACCACCAGCGCCGCGAAATCGCTCCAGCCGGCGTCCTTGAGCTGTTGGTACGTCACCATCGGCAGGACGACGTTGAAGACGATCGAGACGACCCACCCCAGGACGGTGGCTTTCTTCACGCCCTTGGACGGCGCGGACGACTGAACGGACATCAGAATCCCCCAAGATCAAACATCAGAGCGAACGGACCCTAGGGGGAAAACCAGCCATGTGGCAAACGAACGCCCCGACCGCCGGCATCACGGGATACCGGCGGTGGGGGCGCTGTCCGTTCAGCCCTCGGACAGGGGCGAACGGAGGTAGATCTGACCGACCGTCTCCTTCGGCAGCTGCCCCTTGAGGAGGGAGGCCGCCTTGCCGACCGGTGCGGCGTCGATCGGGGCCAGGTGGGTGACGCGGCCGGCGAGCGGGGCGGGGGCGGGGGCACCCTCGCCGCCGGCCGCCCGGGCGCTGCCGGCGGTCGAGGCAAGGCCGCAGGCCGCGAGGAGGACCGAACCCGCCGCGACGCGATTCATGAGGCGATTTTTCATGACCTGTCCAACGACCGTGTGCGGGACCCGACACGACCGTGCCGGCCCCGGCGCAATCCTCAGTCGTACAGATGATCGGCGTATTGCGGCCCGTAGTACCGCTCCAGCTCCTCCAGCGTCTGTCCGGTCGGCTCCAGCGCCTGGGCGATGCGCGCCCGCGAGGGGACCGCCCCGGGATCCCACGTCTCCGGCTTCCACAGGCCCGAGCGGAGGAACGCCTTGGAGCAGTGGAAGAAGACCTCCTCGATCTCGACGAGGAGGGCGACCCGGGGGCGGTGCCCCTTCACGGCCAGCCGGTCGAAGAACGGCGCGTCCTTCAGGAGCCGGGCGCGGCCGTTGACGCGCAGGCTGTCGCCGCGCCCGGGGATCAGGTACAGCAGGCCCACGTGGGGGTTGACGAGGACGTTACGGAAGCCGTCGGCCCGCCGGTTGCCCGGTCGTTCCGGCACCACGACGGTGGTGTCGTCGAGGACGAGGGTGAACCCGGCCGGGTCACCCTTGGGGGAGCCGTCGCAGCTGCCGTCCGCCCCGGCCGTCGAGATCACGCAGAACGGCGACTGCGCCAGCCACTGCCGGTCCTGCTCCGCCAGCCGGGTGCGCACCTTGCCCGCCGCCCGCGCCGTCGGCGGGCCGCCGAGCAGCTCCGTCAGCTCCTCGTCCGAGGTGATCTCCACCATCCCGTCGGCAAGCGTCCCGGCGGTGCGTATCCCAGACGTCTCCATCGGCAATCCCCCTTCGCGCGCTACGGATTCGCACGGCGCGGGGCCCGGGCCCCGCGCGGGCCGTGCGAGCATGCAGCCAGCTTATGCACCCGACGCCCGGCCTGATCACGGCTGTGTCCGACGCCTCACCTCCTGGAATCACCGCGCACCTGACGTTCGAACGGCCCGGGCCCGAACCGGCGTGGCGGCCGGACGCCAGGACAAGATCGTTAATCCGACCCGCTGCGATCTTCACCATATTGGGCGGAAATCCTACTTTCCACTCCCTTCCTCCGGAGCCGGCGCCCTAGCGTGCCGGGTGATCCGAGCCCCGTCGCTCACCCGCCCCGGCTCCCCGCGAAAGGCCGCGCACGCGATGCCGAACCCCTTCGAGCTCCCCCGCTTCTACACGCCGTATCCGGCACGCCTCAATCCCCACCTGGACAGCACCCGGGAACACACCAAGGCGTGGGCCAGGGAGATGGAGATGATCGAGGGCTCGGGCATCTGGGACGAGTCGGACTTCGACTCCCACGACTACGCTCTGCTGTGCTCCTACACCCATCCCGACGCCTCGGCGGTGCTGCTCGACCTGATCACCGACTGGTACGTGTGGGTGTTCTTCTTCGACGACGACTTCCTGGCCCGCTTCAAGCGCACCGGGGACATGCGCGGCGCGAAGGAGTACCTCGACCGGCTGCCGGCGTTCATGCCGCTGGAGTCGGCCGTGCCCGACGAGGAGCCCACCAACCAGGTCGAGGCGGGCCTGGCCGACCTGTGGGCCCGTACCGTCCCGTCGATGTCCCCGGAATGGCGCCGGCGCTTCCACGAGAGCACCTGGCACCTGCTGGAGGAGTCCCTGTGGGAGCTGTCCAACATCAACGAGGGGCGGGTCGCCAACCCCGTCGAGTACATCGAGATGCGCCGCAAGGTCGGCGGCGCCCCCTGGTCGGCCCATCTCGTCGAGGTCGCGGCAGGGGCCGAGGTCCCCGACCGCATCGCCGCCAGCCGGCCGATGCGGGTCCTCAAGGACACCTTCTCGGACGGCGTCCACCTGCGCAACGACCTGTTCTCCTACGAGCGCGAGACACAGAACGAGGGCGAGCTGGCCAACGCCGTCCTCGTGCTGGAGCGGTTCCTGGGGTGCAGCACCCAGGAGGCCGCCGACGCCGTCAACGACCTCCTCACCTCGCGGCTGCAGCAGTTCGAGCACACCGTCCTGACCGAGCTGGAGCCGCTCTTCGCCGAGCACGCCCTGGACGCCCCCGCGCGCGCCGCCGTCCTCGCGTACGTCAAGGGACTGCAGGACTGGCAGTCCGGCGGCCACGAATGGCACATGCGCTCCAGTCGCTACATGAACGGCGCCACCCGCGGCGACTCCCCCGCGGCCGGCGCCCTGCTGGGCGGCCCGCTCGGGCTGGGAACATCGGCGGCGCGGCTGGTCCCCTCCATCCTGGCGTCCCTGCCGGCCCGGCTGCGCAGCTACACGCACGTCCCGTTCGAGCAGGTGGGCCACCTGCCGCTGCCCGACTTCGACATGCCCTTCCCGACCCGGCTGAGCCCCCATCTGGACCGCTCGCGCCGGCGGAACCTCGACTGGGGGCACCGCATGGGCTTCCTCGCGCCCGAGCCGGGCGACCCCCTCGCCGGCTGCTGGGACGAAGGCAAGCTCCGCGACTACGACTTCGCCCTGTGCGCCGCCGGCATCCACCCCGAAGCCACCCCCGAAGAGCTCGACCTGGCGACGGACTGGCTCACCTGGGGCACCTACGGCGACGACGCCTACCCCGCGCTCTTCGGCCGTTCCGCCGACGTCACCGCGGCCAGGACGTGCACTGCACGGCTGAAGGAGTTCATGCCGCTCGACATGGGGCTCACCGACGCCCCCCGCAATCCCCTGGAGCGCAGCCTGGCCGACCTGTGGGACCGCACCGCGGCGCCCATGCCCCGGGACCACCGCGAGGAGTTCCGCACCGCCGTCGAGGACATGCTGGACAGCTGGCTGTGGGAGCTCGCCAACCAGCGGCAGAACCGCATCCCCGAGCCCGTCGACTACATCGAGATGCGCCGCAAGACCTTCGGCTCGGACCTCACCATGAGCCTGTCCCGGTTCGGCCACGGCAAGTCCCTGCCGCCGGAGATCTACCGTTCGCGCCCGGTCCAGGCCATGGAGAACGCGGCCGCCGACTACGCCTGCCTGATGAACGACGTCTTCTCCTACCAGAAGGAGATCCAGTTCGAGGGCGAGGTGCACAACTCCGTCCTCGTCGTCCAGAACTTCTTCAACTGCGGCCGCCGCGAGGCCCTGGCCATCGTCAGCGACCTCATGAGGTCCCGGATGCGGGAGTTCCAGCACGTGGTCGACTCCCAGCTGCCCGTCCTCTGCAAGGAGTTCGAGCTGGACGCCGCGGGCTGCGCGACGCTCGAAGGCTACGCGCAGGAGCTCAAGGACTGGCTCTCCGCGATCCTCACCTGGCACCGGGAATGCCACCGCTACGGGGAGGCCGACCTGCTGCGCCACAACGCACCGCCGACCGCTCCGCCGGCAGCGCTGCCGTGGGGCACCCCCACGGGCCTGGGCACCTCCGGCACCCGGCTCGCCACGCTGCTCGGCTCGCGCTGACGCCGCACACCCCGCCCGCCGTCCGTGCAACCGGACGGCGGGCTGCGGCGTCCCTGACGGGACGGGAACGATCAAGGACGACAGGAGCCGCAGATGACGGGAAC
>NZ_JAIXMK010000138.1:0-14113 GCF_020328095.1 Streptomyces sichuanensis | reverse complement strand
AGGGGAGGAGACGATGGACCGACTGGTCAAGGACGTGATGAGCGCCGAGGTCGCGACGGTGCTGCCGGAGACCTCGCTGGCCGAGGTCGCGCAGCTGATGCGTGATCAGGACATCGGGGACGTGGTGGTCGCGAGCGACGACTTCGTGGTCGGGGTGATCACCGACCGGGACATCACGGTGCGCGCGGTCGCCGACGGGGCGGATCCGCTGGCGCTGAGCGCGGGTTCGGTGTGCACCCCGAACCCGGTGGTGATCGGCCCGTACCAGCCCGCAGGGCAGGCCGTCGCGCTGATGCGGCAGTACGCCGTGCGGCGGCTGCCGGTCGTGCTGGAGGACCGGGCCGTGGGCGTCGTGAGCCTGGGGGACCTCGCCCTGGAGCGGGATCCGCACTCGGCCCTGGCGGACATCAGCCGGGCGGCTCCCGACCGCTGACGCCTCCGTGCGCCGCACGCGGGTGCGCGCCCTGCCGGGCGGGGCACCCGCGTGCGGGAGGGGCGGACCGGATACGGGTGGGGGCGTTTGGGCCCACGGTGGCGGGGCACCCGCACCGTGTGCTTCGGACCGGAGGCACGCCGCAGCAGCAGGATCCCCTGCCCTGGTCGCGCGGCGGTGCCCCGGCATCCGCGAGCGTCACCGCCCCGCCGGGCCGGGCAGGTCCCACCCCTTGAGGAGCCCTGTGACGCCCATGCGCCCTTCCCGTCATCCGCACGACGACGCCCCCGACACCGCCGACGTGTTCCGCCGCATCGCCCGGCTGCCGAAGGGGCCGGAGCAGGACGAGCTGCGCCGCCGGGCCGTGACGGCCTGGATGCCGATGGCCGAGCGCCTGGCCGTGCAGTTCCGCAACCGTGGCGAGTCCGCCGAGGACCTGCAGCAGGTCGCGGCCCTCGGCCTGGTCAAGGCCGTCCACCGCTACGACCCCGACCGCGGGACCGCGTTCGCCAGCTTCGCCGTGCCCACCGTGGTCGGCGAGATCAAACGGCACTTCCGCGACCACCTGTGGGGCGTGCACGTCCCCCGGCGCGTGCAGGAGCTGCGCAACCGGGTCCGGCGCGTGCGCAACGAAATGCCGCCCGGCCCGGACGGGCGCGGCCCGGACGTCCGGGAGATCGCCGAACGGGCCCTGCTCAGCGAGGAGGAGGTGCGCATCGGCCTGGCCGCCATCGACAGCTACTCCACGCTGTCGCTCGACGCCGAGCGGCCCGGTTCCGAGGGGCGCACCATGGTCGACGCGCTGGGCTCCGCCGATCCGGGCATGGACCTGGTCGTGGACCGGGAGGCGGTCAAGCCGCGGCTGCGGCGGCTGCCGGAGCGCGAGCGGGAGATCCTCTACCTGCGCTACTTCCGCGACATGACGCAGCGCCAGATCGCCGAGCGGCTGGGCATCTCCCAGATGCACGTCTCGCGGCTGCTCAGCCGGACCTGCACGAAGCTGCGCACCGAGATCATGGCCGGGGGCTGAGCGGCGGGCCCAGGGCCAGGCCCGTGTGGCGCGCCACCCGCTCCAGGACCCCCGCCTCCGGCATGGAGAACGGTCCGGGCCCGCCCGGCTCGCCCGTGCGGAAGAGCGTCAGGACCGCGGCCACCGCCGCCTCGGCGGGGCGGCGGACCGGCAGGCAGACCAGCGACGCCACGGCGGCCCGCGCGATCAGTGCGGTGCCCTCCTCGTCGTGGCCGAAGCAGGCGGCGTCCTCGGGCCGCACCCGGACGGTGACCACTCCCCCGGCCGCGGCCTCGACCACCACCGGGCAGGAGGCCGGGTCCTGGGCGAGGACGGCGGCGGCCGCGCCGTCGCCCCCGGCCGCCGCGGGGGCGGCCACCGCGATCCGCCGCAGCGTTCCGCCCTCCGTCACGAGGTCGGCTATCGCCCAGTCGGCGACGGTCCCGCGCAGGGCCCGCGTCACGGCCTCCAGCACGGCCGCCGGCTCCCGGCTGCCGGCCGTCAGCAGCGCGGCCGTGACCTCGTCGAGGGTGTCCAGCAGCAGCGTCTCGCGGGTGGCCTCGGACAGGGCCCGCCGCGCGTCGCCGCCGGTGCCGTCACCGGCGGCTGCCGGGCGGGGCGCCGGGACACCGTGGCCGGGGGCCTGGAAAACGGTCAGGACGGCGTGGTGCGTCTCGCCCGGCGGGCGCAGCGCGACCAGCGTCAGCTGCCGGCGGTCGCCCGGGGCGCCGTCGCCCGGCA
The DNA here is from genome assembly GCF_020328095.1 of Streptomyces sichuanensis. NCBI lineage: Bacteria > Bacillati > Actinomycetota > Actinomycetes > Kitasatosporales > Streptomycetaceae > Streptomyces > Streptomyces sichuanensis. The sequence continues at coordinate 11,930 of NZ_JAIXMK010000138.1, read as the reverse complement.
CCAGGTCGACGACGATGCTGCGGTCGCCGTCCCCGCGGGCGACGGCCGCGGCCTGGGTGCGCAGGGCCGGCCGGTCGGCCGGCTGGAGGAACGCGGTGAGGGAGCGGCCGGTGGCGTACCCCGCGCCGACGCCCAGCAGCCGTGCCGCGCCCTGGTTGAGCCGGCGTATCGCACCGTCGCGGTCCAGCAGCGCCACCGGCAGGGGCAGCCGCTGGAAGAGGGCGCGCAGCAGCTGTTCCTCCTGCCGGCCCGCGACCGCCCCGGCGCGGGTGCGGCGGGCCAGCTCGTCGTGGCGGGGCCCCAGCACGTCGGCGGCGTAGCGCAGTTCGGTGAGAGCGGCCTCCAGGGCCCGCAGCCGCCGGTCCGGCGGCAGCCCGCGGACGCCTTCGAGTTCCCGGACCCTCGCCCGGAAGTCCGCCAGTTCCTCACCGAAGCCGTCAGGCCCACCACCACTCATGGGGGCACGATAGTGCGCCCCGCCCCACCCCCGGCACGCCAATCCGGAGCCGGCTGCGGAGGGACTCCTGCGGAGGGGCTTCCTCGGGGGCGAAGTGCACGGCCGCCGGGCCGGGCGGGCCGCGACCTCGCAGGCGCCCGGGCCCGGCACGCCGCTGCGGAAGCCCCTCACGAGCGGCCGCCGCGCGGGCTCACCGCCGCTGCGGGGCGCGCGGTCACCGGGCCGGGCGGGCACCGGCCTCACAGGCGCCCGGGCCCGGGCGATCGAGCCGCGGCCGACTGCAGGAGCCTCTTCATGGCTGGCCGCCGGGCGGACTCACCGCCGACGCGGAGCGCACCGCCGTCGACGCCAGGCCGGCACCAGCCTCACCGGCGCCCGGGCCCGGCACACCGCGCCGGAACCGGCTGCGGGAGCCTCCTCACAGGCGGCCGCCGGGCGGACTCACCGCCGGGGCGGAGTGCGCGGCCGCCGAGCCGGGCCGGCGCCTCGGGGGGCGGCCCGCGTCGCTCAAGCGCGGCCGTGTGCGCGGGCGTACTCCGCGCGGCGCAGCAGGCGGCGGCGTTCGGCCTCGCACGTGCCGCCCCACACACCGGAGTTCTGGCCCGTGCGCAGGGCGAAGTCCAGGCACTGGGCCCGCACCGGGCAGCGGCGGCACACCTTCTTGGCCTCCTCCTGCTGCTGCACCGCGGGGCCCACGGTCCCCACGGGGAAGAACAGTTCCGGGTCCTCGCGGGTGCACGCCGCGTGTCGCAGCCATTCCATCTGCCCTCTCCTCCCTTCCTTCTCGTGTGCCTCTCGGGTGTCCTACGTCTGCGTCCGTCGCCCGGCGCGGGTACCCGCGGGCCGTGGCGGGAAACGAGGGTTGACGGTTCGGGGCGCCGTGCGGAGCGGCCGTTTCCGCTGCCCCGCGGTGGGCAGGTGCCCTGCATGGAAGCCATCGCCGAGACCCAGGCGGGGGCCCTGTCGGCGGGCGCGGAGCTGCTCGGCGACATGGCGGACGCCCCCTGGGGGCAGCGGATCGCCCGGCTGACCGAGCTGGTCCCCCGTCTCGTACCGGGCGTCTGCGGCGCGACGACCACCGTGTGGGACGGCAGCGCCGAGCCGCCGACCACCGCGACCCACCCCGACCTCGCCGACCTCGTCACCGTGCAGTTGCGGGCGGCGGACGGCCCCATCCCCACCGCGCTGGGCACCCATGAGCCCGTGCACGCGGACGACCTGCTCACCGACGAGCGCTGGCCCCGCTACCGGGCCAGTGCGCTGGGCACCGGCATCCGGGCCAGTGCGACGCTGCCCTTCCGCCGCGAGGGAGTGAGCGTCACCGTCACCCTCTACCGGCTGCGCCCGGGCGGGCTGGCGCACGCCGCGCAGGGGCCGTCGGCCCTGCTCGGCCAGTTGCTCACCGACGCGGTCGCCCGGGAGAACCGCTACCGCCGGGCGCTGGCGACCGTCGACCAGCTCGACGCGGCCCTGCACTCGCGGGCCGTGATCGACCAGGCGTGCGGCATCGTCATGCACGTCCTGGGCTGCGAGGCGGACACCGCCTTCGGGGTGCTGCGCCGCATCTCCCAGCACACCAACCGCAAACTCGCCGACCTGGCGCGCACGGTCGTCGACAGCCGGGGACGGGACCTGGCCGGGCCGCACGCCGCCGGGGGCGCCCCTGCGCGGCCGTACGACCGAATGGCGCAGGCGGGGTTTGCCGGGCGGTGATGGCGGCTAGACACGAGGCGCCCGCTGACGAACGGCAGGTCTCGGCACAGACTTCGCCCGGCACACGGAGAAGCGATGCCGCAGCTGAAGGACCGGACGCCGGCCGCCGGGACCTCCGAGAGCACGGACAGCCCCCGCACCAGGCTGGGCGTCCGGCTCCTGGGCTACCTCACCACCACCGACCACAAGGTCATCGGGAACATGTACTTGGTGACCGCGTTCGCCTTCTTCCTGCTGGGCGGACTCCTGGCGATGCTGATGCGCGCGGAGCTGGCCCGGCCGGGGCTGCAGATCTTCAGCAACGGGCAGTACAACCAGCTCGTCACCATTCACGGCACGGTGATGATGCTGCTGTTCGCCACCCCGATGTTCGCGGGCTTCGCCAACGCCGTGATGCCGTTGCAGATCGGCGCGCCCGACGTCGCCTTCCCCCGCCTGAACGCGCTGACGTACTGGCTGTTCCTCTTCGGCGGGCTCACCGTGGTCTCCGGCTTCCTCACCCCCGAGGGCGCGGCGTCCTTCGGCTGGTTCGCCTACGCGCCGCTGAACAGTGCGGTGCGTTCGCCGGGAGCGGGCGGTGACCTGTGGGCGATGGGCCTGGTGGTCGCGGGGATGAGCACCACGCTGGGCTCGGTCAACTTCATCGCCACCATCGTCACGCTGCGCGCCCCGGGCATGACGATGTTCCGGATGCCGGTCTTCACCTGGAACATCCTCTTCACCTCCATCCTCGCGCTGCTCGCCTTCCCCGTGCTGACGGCGGCGCTCCTGGCCCTGGAGGCGGACCGGAAGTTCGGGGCGCACGTCTTCGACGCGGCCAACGGCGGGGCGCTCCTGTGGCAGCACCTGTTCTGGTTCTTCGGCCATCCCGAGGTCTACATCGTCGCGCTGCCCTTCTTCGGCGTGATCACCGAGATCATCCCGGTCTTCAGCCGGAAGCCGCTCTTCGGCTACGCCGGGATGGTCGGGGCGACGATCGCCATCACCATGCTGTCGGCCAGCGTCTGGGCCCACCACATGTTCGCCACCGGTGCCGTGCTGCTGCCCTTCTTCTCGCTGCTGTCCTTCCTGATCGCCGTTCCCACCGGCGTGAAGTTCTTCAACTGGATCGGCACGATGTGGAAGGGCTCCGTGTCCTTCGAGACCCCGATGCTGTGGGCGACCGGCTTCCTCGTGACGTTCCTGCTCGGGGGCCTGAGCGGGGTCCTCATCGCCTCCCCGCCCCTGGACTTCCAGGTGACCGACTCCTATTTCATCGTGGCCCACCTGCACTACGTGCTGTTCGGCACGGTCGTCTTCGCGATGTTCGGCGGCTTCTACTTCTGGTGGCCCAAGTGGACGGGGCGCCTGCTCGACGAGCGCCTGGGGAAGGTGCACTTCTTCACGCTGTTCGCCGGCTTCCAGCTCACCTTCCTGGTCCAGCACTGGCTCGGCGAGGGCGGCATGCCGCGGCGCTACTCCGACTACCTCGCCGCGGACGGCTTCACCACGCTGAACACCCTCTCCTCCATCGGCTCGTTCCTGCTGGGCCTGTCCACCCTCCCCTTCCTCTACAACGTCTGGCGCACCGCCCGGTACGCGCCCCGGGTGCGGACCGACGACCCCTGGGGCTTCGGGCGCTCCCTGGAATGGGCGACGTCGTGCCCGCCGCCCCGGCACAACTTCGTGGCCCTGCCCCAGGTGCGCTCCGACTCCCCCGCGTTCGACCTGCACCATCCCGAGGCGGCGGCGCTGCCCGCGGCGGGGACGGCCGGGCCCGTCGCCGGGCCGCACGGCGGGAGCGGCGCATGAAGACCGAGGCGTGGCTGTTCGGCGGGGTCGCCGGTTTCTTCCTCGTCACCGACGCCGGTTACGCGTGGTGGTCCGGGCGGGAGCCGGCCGGCACGGCCGCCCTGACGGTGTCCTTCCTGATGGCCTCGGTGGTGTCGTTCTTCTTCACCGTGAACTACCGCCGCCGCGGCCCGCGGCCGGAGGACCGCGAGGACTCCGCGATCGCCGACCGTGCGGGGCCGCTCGACTTCTTCCCGCCGCACAGCGCCTACCCGGTGCTGACCGCGCTCGGCGTCGCTCTGCTCGCGGTGGGTGTCGTCTACGGGCTGTGGCTGTTCGTGGTGGCCGTCGGGATCCTGGGGGCCGGGGTGGCGGGCATGGTCTTCGAGTTCGTGGACCGCGACTAGCCCCACGGCCGTACGGCCGCTCGCCGGCCCGCGTCAGTCCTTCGTCTCCGTGGCCTTCTCCAGCACCGGCTCCTGGAGCCGGCCGGCGATCTGGCGCCGCTGCTCGGCGGTGGCGGGCATCTCCACGCGGTCGCGGTAGTACCAGGAGCTGAGCGCCACCCGCAGCCGGGTGCGGCGCGGCGCCCGGCCCCCGGGAGAGGGCAGCGGCGCGGGGACCTCGCGCACCAGCAGCCGGTAGCCCTCCTGGGCCGTCAGCGGCTGGTGGCCTTCGCCGAGCCCCCCGGAGACGTTCTGCTCCACCTCGCCGGTCTCCTCGCCCTCCGTCAGGCGCCGCCGGTCGCGCGCCTGGAGCGCCAGGCACAGCCGCTTGGTGGCCCAGAACGCCAGCACGGGCCCGACGACGACGAGCACCCGCAGCGTCCAGGTCAGGCTGTTGACGGAGAGCCGGAAGCTGTAGGCGATCACGTCGTTCCCGCCGGCCAGCAACAGCAGCCCATAGCAGACGACGGCCGCCACCCCGAGCCCGGTGCGGGTGGGACGGTCGCGGGGGCGGTCGCACAGGTGGTGCTCGGTGCGGTCGCCGGTGACCCACTTCTCGAACCAGGGGTAGGCGTACAGGATCATGAACAGGACCCCGGGCAGCACCACGGCCGGCACCAGGACGTTCCACATCAGGGTGTGCCCGGCCACCACGTCCTCCCAGGGCGGCATCAGGCGCAGGGCGCCTTCGAGGAAGCCGACGTACCAGTCCGGCTGGGCGCCGGTGGCGACCTGGTCGGCCCGGTAGGGGCCGTAGTTCCACACCGGGTTGATCTGGCCGAGGGCGCCGAGGAGGACGAGCGCGCCGGCCACCATCATCATCAGGCCGGCGGACTTGGCGGTGAAGTGCGGGAACATCGGCATGCCCACGGCGTTGCGGTTCGTCCTGCCCCGGGAGCTCCAGTGGGTGTGCTTGAGGTAGACGACCAGGTAGAGGTGGAGGGCGACCAGCGCCAGCAGCACGCCGGGCACGAACAGCACGTGCACGACGTACAGGCGGGGGATGACGAGGTCGCCGGGGAACGGGCCGCGCCAGATGAAGGAGCTCAGGTAGGTGCCGACGACCGGGATGGACATCACGATGCTGTTCGCGGTCCGCATGCCGGTCCCGGACAGCAGGTCGTCCGGCAGGGAGTAGCCGCAGAAGCCCTCCAGCAGGGCGAGGAGGAACAGCGTCACGCCCACGGTCCAGTTCGCCTCGCGCGGCCTGCGGAAGGCCCCGGTGAAGAAGATGCGCAGCATGTGGACGCCGATCGCGGCGACGAAGACCAGCGCCGCCCAGTGGTGCACCTGCCGGATGAGCAGCCCGCCGCGCACGTCGAAGCTGAGGCCGACCGTGGTCGCGTACGCCTGGGACATCCGCAGGCCCCGCAGTGGGGCGAAGGAGCCCTCGTAGACGGTCTCGGTCATGCCCGGGTCGAAGAAGAGGGTCAGGTACGTGCCGGTGACGACGAGGACGACGAGGCTGTAGAGGGCGAGTTCGCCCAGGAAGTAGGACCAGTGGTCGGGGAACGCCTTGCGCATCAGCGCACCGGCGGTCTCCGTGGCCGGCAGCCGCCGGTCCAGGGCCTCGAAGCCGGCCACCGCCGCCGCGCGGGCCGCCTCCTTGGCCCTCTCCTTCCGTTTCCGGAACAGCATCCGTCACGCTCCTCGTCGTCCGGCGCGGCCGGGGCCCGCCGCGCCGCCGCGGCTGATGGGTAACCGGCCCCCGGTCCGGCTAATCGCCGCCCGGCCGGGGATTAGGCAGAACAGGGGGCCGCGCGCGCAGGTTTCCGCCGGGCGTGACGGGTCACCCGTGCGGTGGGGATTTCCCGGCTTCCGGTGTCCGCGCGGGGAGGAAACTCGGATGGACCACGCACAGGCGCCCATTCTTCAGGCGCTCGCCGACTACCACGGCCGTGGCCGGCTGCCGTTCACGCCGCCCGGCCACAAGCAGGCCCGCGGCGCCGGCTCGTTCGTGCGCCAGGGGCTGGGGGACGCGGTCTTCCACGCCGACGTCCTGGCCTCCGGCGGACTGGACGACCGCCGCACCCGGGGACGGGTGCGGGAGCGGGCCGAGGCGCTCATGGCCGACGCGGTCCACGCGGAGCACACCTTCTTCACCACCTGCGGCAGTTCCCTGTCGGTCAAGGCGGCGATGCTCGCGGTCGCCGGGCCGCACGAGGAGGTGCTCCTGGGCCGGGACGCGCACAAATCCGTGGTCTCCGGGCTGATCCTGGCCGGGATCCGCCCGGTGTGGGTCGACCCGCAGTGGGACGCCGCCCGCCATCTGGCGCACCCCCCGTCGGCCCAGGCGTTCGAGGACGCCTTCCGGGCGCACCCCGGCGCCCGCGGGGCGCTGGTCACCAGCCCGACGCCGTACGGCTCCTGCGCGGACCTCGCCGGGATCGCCGAGGTGTGCCACCGCCGTTCGCTGCCCCTGGTCGTGGACGAGGCGTGGGGCGCCCACCTGCCCTTCCACCCCGGGCTGCCGGCGTGGGCCATGGACGCCGGGGCCGACGTCTGCGTGACCAGCATCCACAAGATGGGCAGCGGGCTGGAGCAGGGCTCGGTCTTCCACCTGCAGGGCGATCTGATCGAGGCGGCGGCCCTCGCCTCCCGCGCCGACCTGCTGGGCACCACCAGCCCTTCGGTGCTGATCCTCGCCGGCATCGACGGCTGGCGGCGGCGGATGGCCCTGCACGGCCGCGAACTGCTGGGCGAGGCGCTGGAGCTGGCCGCGGCGGTCCGCGCGGACATCGAGCTCGTCGACGGGCTGCACGTGTACGACCGCGCCGACTGCACCGGGCCCGGCCTGGCGGCGGACCTCGACCCGCTGCCCGTCGTCATCGACGTGGCCGCCCTGGGCACCACCGGCTACCGGGCCGCGGACTGGCTGCGCGAGCACCACCGCATCGACCTGCACCTGGCGGACCACCGCCGGATCAGCGCCCAGCTCACCCACGCCGACGACGACGGGACGACGGCCGCCCTGCTCACCGCCCTGGGCGAGCTCGCCCACCGGGCCGAGGAACTGCGCCCCGCGCCCCGCGTCCTGGTCCCGGCGCCGGAGGAACTGCGGCTGGAGCAGGTGTGCCCGCCGCGCGAGGCGTACTTCGGCCCGGTGGAGGACGTACCGCTGGACCGGGCCGCCGGGCGCATCGCCGCCGAGATGCTGACGCCCTATCCCCCGGGCATTCCCGCGGCGCTGCCCGGCGAGCTCCTGACGGCCCCCGTCCTGGACTACCTGCGCAGCGGCGTCGAGGCCGGCATGCACCTTCCGGACGCCGTCGACCCGGCACTGCGCACGGTCCGGGTGTGCAAGGGCACCGATCGGCGCAACACACCGGGCGGGAGCCGCCTCCGGGGGTGAGGCTGGGCACGTACGCACCGGAGGTGTGACGTGCCCGCAGCCCGGCGAAGGGCGACCGGCCGGGCGGCATGGTGCCGCACCGGCGTCCTGCCCTGGATATCCCCGACCGCCCTGTCCCTGACCGTCCTGGTCACCGTCCTGCTCCTGCTCCTGCCACCGGCCGCGCCGCTCGCGTCCGCCGTGCCCGCCGGTACGACGGCCCGGCCCGGGGCGGCGGCGCGGCCGGCGCCCGCCCCGGAGCGGCGGGCGGGGCCCGTGCGGCGCTTCACCCATCCCGGCGTCCTGCTCAACCGCGCCCAGCTCGACGCGGTCCGGGAGCGGGCCGCCGGCCGGGCCGAGCCGTGGCGTTCGGCCTACCGGGCGATGCGCACCGACCGCTACGGATCCCTCTCCTACACGCCCAGGCCCACCTCGGTCGTCCGGTGCCCGCCGGGCTCCCGCCCCGGCCGGGGATGCGTGGAGGAGCGGCAGGACGCGCTCGCCGCCTACACGCACGCGCTGCTCTGGTACATCACCGGGAAGGCCGCGCACGCCGACAAGGCCGTGCAGATCATGGACGCCTGGTCCGCGGTGCTCGACGACCACACCGAGGGCAACGCCCCCCTGCAGGCGGCCTGGGCCGGCAGCTCCTGGGCCCGGGCCGGCGAGATCGTCCGCTCCACGTACGACGACTGGCCGCGCAGCCGCGCACGGCGGTTCGCGACGATGCTGCGCACCGCCTACCTGCCCCAGGTCACGGCGGACGTCGCGGACTACAACGGGAACTGGGACCTGGCGATGACGGACGCCGCGATGGGCATCGCGGTGTTCCTCGACGACGCCGACGCGTTCGACGCGGCCGTCGTCCGCTTCCGGGCCCGCGTCCCGGCGTACTTCTACGTGCGCGACGACGGGCCGCTGCCCCAGCGGCCGCCGCACAGCAGCATCGGCAGCGCGTCCGGGCTCAGGACGTACTGGTTCGGCCAGCGCAGGTTCGTGGACGGCCTCGCCCAGGAGACCTGCCGCAACTTCCGGCACGTCGGCTACGCCCTCGCGGCCACCGGCCACATGGCGGAGACCGCCTGGCACCAGGGCGTCGACCTGTACGCCGAGGCCGGCGACCGGCTGCGCGCGGCGCTGACCTTCCACGCCGGGTACCAGCTGGGCGACACCGTGCCCTCGTGGCTGTGCGGCGGGAGGCTGAGCACGGCGATGGGCCCGGACACGGAAGTGCTCCTCAACCACTTCGTCCACCGCGACGGGTCCCCACTGCCGGACGCCCAGCAGGTCGCCCAACGGCAGCGGCGGCACGGGGACACGGGCACCGACGACCTCTTCGTCGCCTGGGAGACGCTGACCCACGCCGGCAACCCCGGGTGACGGTTCGCCACCTCCGTCCGCCGGGTGATCGGCGTGTGCAAGGCTGGAGGCACCCCCCGGGGGCCACCGGCGCCGCGCCCGGCTCCCGGTGCACGGAAAGGACGGGGCATGTTGCAGCACAGAACCGTTGGCGATCTGATGACCCACTCGGTCGTCCGGGTCCAGCGCGGCACGCTGTTCACGGAGATCGTGCACGTGCTGCACGAGCACGACATCACCGCGGTGCCGGTGGTGGACGCCGAGGACCGGCCGGTGGGGGTGGTCTCCGAGGCCGACCTGCTGGCGAAGGCGTCCCGGCAGCCGGACCCTGCCGGGCTGTTCGAGCTGGACCCCGCGGGCCCGCTGGCGGGCCCGAAGCACGCGGCGACGACCGCCGAGGGCCTGATGACCAGTCCGGCCATCTGCGCCCGGCCCGAGTGGAGCGTGGTGGAGGCCGCCCGCGCGATGGAGGAGCACCGCGTCAAGCGGCTGCCGGTGACCGACGACACGGGCCGTCTGGTGGGCCTGGTCAGCCGTGGTGACCTGCTGCGCGTCTTCCTGCGCACCGACCGCGCCATCCGCGAGGAGATCATCGAGGACGTTCTCGTGCGCACGCTGCGCGAGCCGCCGTCGGCCGTCGGCGTCGAGGTGACCAACGGCCAGGTGCGACTGAGCGGCTCGGTGCGGCGCCGCAGCCTCGTCCCCGTGCTCGTGCAGCTCTGTCAGAGCGTGGACGGCGTCGTCAGCGTCGACCACCACTTGAGCGCGGAGGCCGAGGACACCGAGGCGGGCGGCGCCGGGGGCGAGTGAGGGCGGGGTCCGTCATCCGCTCCGTTCGCCCGCGTCCGGCACCGGGTCGTGATGAATGTGCGCGGCGGACACGCCCAGCTCCCGCAGGCGGCGCACCGTGACGCGCACCATGCCCGGCGGGCCGCTGACGTAGGCCCGGTGGCCCGTCCAGTCGCCGTGGCGCGCGAGGGCGTCGGCCACGGTGCCGTTGCCCGCCCCCGGGCCGGAGCCCTCGTCCAGTACCGGCACCACGCGCAGCCAGGGCCTGCGGCGCTCCATGGTGGTCAGCCACTCGGCGTCGTAGAGGTCGGCGCCGTGGCGGGCGCCCAGGAAGAGGTGGACGGTCCGTCGGCCGGTCCGGCGGACGGCCAGCTCTTCCAGGAGGGCCTTGACCGGGGCCAGTCCGGTGCCGCCCGCCACCAGCAGCAGGTCGTGGTCCCCCTCGTCGTCCAGCGTCATCGTCCCGGCGGCCGGACCGAGCCGCAGGGCGTCCCCGACGCCCGTGCGGGAGACGAGCGCCTCGCTCACCCCGCCGGTGCCGGTCCGCCGGACGTGGAACTCCAGGACGTTGTCGGGGCGGGGCGCGCACGCGAGGGAGTACTGCCGCCAGGCGTGCGGGAGCAGCGGCGACTCCAGGGCCCCGTACTGGCCGGGGCGGTAGGGGTAGGGCTCGTGGGTCCTGACGCGCAGCACCGCGAGGTCGGGGCGGCGCAGCTCGTGTCCGACCACCACCGCGTGCCAGTACGGCGGCTCGGTGAGGGCGGCGTCCGCGCCGGCGACCATGGCGGCGACGGCGGAACGCAGCATGCGCAGCCAGGCCCGCTCCAGCTCGACGGTCCACTGCCCGCCCGCCTGGCGGCGTAACGCCTCGCGCAGGGACGCTTCGAAGGCTTCGTAGTGCACCGGCCGGACCCCGAGCTTGCGGTGGTCGCGGCCCAGCCGGGTGAAGGTGCCGGTCACCTCGTCCGGCCGGTCCAGATGGTCCGTCAGGTACTGGAACATCCGGGCCAGGTGTTCCTGCTGGAAGGCCATGGATTCCGGGAACAGCGACCGCAGGTAGGGCCAGCGGCGGAACATGACGTCGTAGAGGTGGGTGATGAGCTCGTCGAAGGGGGTGACGAGGTGGAGCCGGTCCAGGATCAGCTGCCGGTCGGTCTCGTCCGTGCCGGGGCAGTCCGCCGGGCTCCGGCCGGCCGCGGCGCCGGACGAGGGGGAGGGGCCCGGTGCGAGCAGCTGCCGGCGCAGCCGCATCGCGTCGTGGCGGGCGAGCAGCGCGTAGTAGTCGTTGCCCCGGGGGGTGTTCACGGGCGGGTTCTCCTTGTACTGCGTACGCATGGGCGCTCGGGGGCCTTCAGGGGCAGAGCGCACGGCAGTATTTCACCCGTGAAACATGCCCGATGGGCCCGGGATGACAGGGCCGTTCGGCCCTGGCGCGATCGCCGGACGGTACGTCAGGAGGCGTGTCCCGCACGGGTGGTGAGCGCGAGGACGGGCAGGATCGCGAGGGCGAGGAGGCCACCGCCCACCGCCAGCGTGGGGTAGCCGCCGGAGGCCACGACCAGGCCGGACGCCATGCCTCCGGTGGCGCCGGCGACGGCTATGCCGACGTCGACCAGGCCCTGGGTGGCGGCGCGGCTGGCGAGCGGCACGGCGTCGGTGATGACGGCGGTGCCGCTGACGAGGCCGAAGTTCCAGCCGATGCCGAGCAGGACGAGCGCCGCGGCGAGGGCGGGGGTGGAGTGTGGTGGTGCGAGGGCCGCCAGGAGGCCCGCGGCGAGGAGGGTCAGGCCGGAGGCGGCCGCGACCCGCAGCCGGCCGATGCGGTCGACGAGGAGGCCGGAGAGCGGCGAGGGCAGGTACATCGAGCCCACGTGGAGGGCGATGACGAGGCCGGCCGCCTCGGTGCTGTGGCCGTGGGCCGTCATGTGGACGGGCGTCATCGTCATGATGGCGATCATCACGAGCTGGCTGAGGACCATGACCGCGGTACCGGTGGCGAGCCCCCGGGTGCCGGCGCGCGGGGCGGGCGCCGCCTGCGGGGTGCCGGGGGCCGGATCCCCTCCGG
>NZ_JAIXMK010000137.1:0-26920 GCF_020328095.1 Streptomyces sichuanensis | reverse complement strand
CCCGGCCGGGCCGTCGCCGTGCAGCGGCGCGGACCGCCACCGCCGGCCCGGGGCGCCGGCGGGCGGGCCCGGCCGTCAGCCCTCGGCGCGCGAGGTCAGGCGGAGACGGGTCTCCAGTTCGTGTTCGCCGGGCACGGTGCCCAGCAGCTCCACGCCGAAGACCGCCTCCAGTTCCTCACGGACCTGGCGCACGGGGTCGGCCGCGCCGAAGAGGTCGGCCGCGACCGTCGCGACGGGCTGCGTCCGCACGGCCGCCGCGCCGGCGTCCTGCGTCCTGCGGGTGCGGGCGTCGACGACCATGCACCAGACGGTCGGTCCCGCGCCGGGAGCGGCGGCGTGCGTCTCGCTGCGCGCCGGTCCGGTGCCCTCGGGGAAGGCGGCCTCCAGCGCCGCGAACACCGCCCGCGCGTCCTCATGGCCGCAGCCGGTCAGATGAACACTGACATGGTCCGCACTCTCGGCCCCGCTCATCACCGGTGCTCCTCTGCCGTCAGGGCGCGCTGCGCGCCGGCTCCTCGCCTTTGAGGCTACGGGCGCGCCGGGCACCCGGCACGGCGACGGGTCCATCCGGGGCGGAACGCTCCGGCGCGGCGGGGTGCCGCCGGGGGGTGCCCTTGACCGCCGGCGGAGCGGGGCGGACCCTCAAGTGAGGTGCCCCGTAAGCGAGTTGACGGCGACCGCGGGCGGGGTTCCCACGGTCCGCCCCGCCGCCGGCCGCACCGGAGAGGACACCGATGAGGATCGCGTTTCTGGGCTACGGCGAGATCGGCGCCACGGTACTGGCCGCAATCGCCGCCGAACACGAGCCGGCCGTGGTCGTCACCCATCCCACGCGCTTCGGCGACCTGCACGAACCGCACGTCGCCAAGCTCGCCACCGACCTGGGCCTGCCCGTCGTGGAGGCCCGTCGCGCCGACGAGGCGCAGGCGGTCGCCGCGCTGCGCGCCGCCCGCCCCGACGTCCTGCTGTCCGCGAACTGGCGGACCGTCATACCCGAGTCCGTCCTGGCGGTCCCGGCGCTCCTCCCGCTCAACGTCCACGACGCGCTGCTCCCCGGCTACGCCGGCTTCGGCGCGGTGAACTGGGCCGTTCGCAACGGCGAGAGCCGCACCGGACTGACCGTGCACGTGATGGAGCCCGAGCTGGACACCGGCCCGGTGCTGTGGCAGGTGACCGTGCCCATCGCGCCGGGCGACACCGCGACCACCGTGCAGCAACGCCTGCTGGAGCAGTACCCGGGCGCCGTGCTGGCGGCCCTGGGCCGGGCCGCGTCCGGAGTGCGGCCCGTGCCGCAGCACGGCGGCGGGGCCTCGTTCTACCACCGCATCACCGAAGCGGACACGCGCATCGACTGGACGCTGCCCACCGGGCGGCTGGTCGACCTCGTGCGGGCGCACAGCGACCCCTTCGTCAACGCGTGGTGCACCTTCGCCGGGCGGAAGCTCTACGTCAAGCGGGCCGCCCGGCCCTCACGCCCGCACCGCGGCACGCCGGGGCGGGTGGTGCGGCACGCCGACGGCGGCGTCGCCGTGGTCTGCGGGCGCAGCTGGGAGTCCGGCGCCGACGGGATCGTCCTGCTCGACGTGCGGCCGGAGCACGGCAGTGTGCGGCCGGCGGCCGAGGTCCTGCGCCCCGGCGATCGTCTGGAATGAGCCGCCCCCAAGCAATCCTTTGGGATGATGGTGGAATCCTTTATTCGACTTATACGTCGAAGGTCGGTAGCTTCGTCGGTGTCCGATTCCCCGACACCGATGGGCGGTGTTTCCGTTGATGGGCGAACGCCGAGCGGCGACTCCCTGGAAGTACATGGCCGCGACCGCGATCCTGTGGGGATCGGCCTTCCCGGCGATCCGCGTCGCCCTCGACGGCTACTCCCCGACGGCCATGGCGGTCCTGCGCCTCGCCTTCGCCGTCGTCTTCCTGCTTCCCTTCCTGCTCACCGGACGCATCAGCCGGCTCCGGCGCGGCGACCTCCTGCGGATGGCCGGGTTCGGCCTGACCGGAATGACGGCCTATCAGCTGCTCCTCTACGCCGGCGAGCGGCACGTCGAGGGCGGCACCGCCGCCATGCTGGTGGCCACCTCGCCCGTCTTCGCCACCGCCCTGGGCATGCTGGTGCTGCGCGAACGCCCCGGAGCCCGCGGTGTCACCGGACTCCTCATCGCCCTGTCGGGCGCGCTCGTGGTCGCCACGGCCGGCGGCGGAGGCGGCGGATCGCAGGCGGGCATGGCGATGATCGTGCTGGCGGCGGCCGCCCAGGCGACGTCCTTCATCCTGCAGAAGCCCCTGCTGCGCCGCTACTCCGGCATGGACTGCATCTTCTACGGCAGCCTCTTCGGCCTCCTGCCGCTGCTGGCCTTCGCCCCGGAGGCCGCGGGCGGCCTGGCGACGGCCGGCCGGCAGCAGACCGCCGCCGTGGTGTGGCTGGGCCTGGGCTGCACCGTCCTGGCCTTCTGCACCTGGTCCCGCGTCCTCAAGGCCGCCTCCGCGTCGACGAGTTCCCTGGTCCTCTACGCCGTGCCCGTCGCCGCCCTGGCCCTGGACGCGGTCCTCCTCGGGGCCGTTCCCACGCCCATGGCGGGCCTGGGCGGTCTGATCGTGCTGGCGGGCGTCGGCACGGCAGCGGTCCGCAGGCCGGCACCGTGCCCCTGTCCCCCTGCCGACGCCCCCGCCCCGGCGGCCGGCGAACCCGCCCCCGTCGCCGAACGGGTCCCCGCCACCGCCGGAGCCGGCCGGTAGGGCGAGCAGCGCCCCCACGGTCTCCCGCCGAGCCCCACCAGGCACACGTCCTGGCGGGGCTCGTGGTCTTTCCGGCGGACGGGCCCTAGTCGAGGAGCGCGCCGCAGGAGACGTTCACGGTGGCGGCGGTCATCGAGCCGGCCCGGTCCGAGGCCACGAACGCCGCCACGTCGCCGACGTCGGCCAGGGTCGCCGCCCGGCGCAGCAGGGTCGCCTGCTCGATGCCGGCGACGATCTCCGCACGGCCGGGGAAGTCCGGCGGGAGGCTCTCCGGCACGCCACCGCTCTTGAGCGTCACGAAACGGATGCCGTGCGGGCCCAGTTCGCAGGCCCACTGACGGCGCAGGCCCTCGACGGCGTCGAGGGCGACCACGAACCCGCCCAGCCCGGGCACGGCCTCCGGGCCCGACCCGCCGAACGCCAGGATCACCCCGGACGACCGCTTGACCATGTGCCGGGCGGCGGCCCGCGTGGTCAGGAAGTGGGTGCGCACCGCGTTCCCGACCGGCCGGCCGAAGTCCTCGGCCGCGATCGTGGCCAGCGGTTCCTGGACGTCCCCGTAGGAGATGAGGTTGAACGAGATGTCCACGCGCCCGGTCTGTTCGGCCACGGCGTCCACGAAGGCGTCGACGGACTCCTCGTCGAGCGCGTCGACGCGGGCGGTCTCGGCCGTCCCGCCGGCCGCGCGGATGTCGTCGGCGACCCGGTCGAGCCTGGCCCGGGTGCGGCCGGCCAGGAAGACGGCGGCCCCCTCGGCGGCGAAGGCGCGCGCCACGGCGCCGCCGATCCGGCCCCCCGCCCCGTAGACCAGGGCAACCTTGTTGTCGAGCAGCATGCCCCCTTGCCTACACGGGGTGCGCCCCGCCGTGCCGGGGGACACGCGGGCGAGTCCCGCCCCGGTGGGGAAAGGGGCGCACCCGCGGCCGGCGGGGAGTGTCAGACCCCGGTGCGAGACTTCGTCCGTGAGATGGGCAGTGGCGCAGACGGGAGACGGGGGCGTCCGGCTCTGTCCGGTCGACGGACAGGGGCGGCCGGCCGGACCCGTCGTGGCCGAGCGGAGCCTGGCGGACGCGGTCCGGGCCCGGCCCGGGGCCGGGCGGTGGGTCTGGCGGTCCACGGCACAGACGTACGGGCAGCTGCTCGCGGCGGGCGTCCGCGTCGAGCGGTGCTACGACGTGGAGGCCGCCGAGGCACTGCTCACCGGCCACGAGCAGGGGCAGTCCGGCCAGCCCCGGTCGCTCGCTGCCGCGTGGGCGCGGCTGCACGGGCTGCCGGTGCCGGCGGACCCGCCCGCGCGGGCGGCCGGCGGGCAGCCCTCGCTCTTCGAGCCGGGCCCGACGCCCCTCCCGCCCGGCACCGACGAGCTGGAGGCCCTGCTGCAGGTGTACGCCGCCCAGCAGTCCCGCACCGAGGGCACGGCGCACCCCGGCCGGATGCGGCTGCTGACCGCCGCCGAGTCGGCGGGCACGCTCGTCGCGGCCGAGATGGGGCGGGCGGGCGTGCCGTGGCGCGCGGACGTGCACCGGGCGCTGCTGACCGAGCTGCTGGGGGAGCGCTATCCCGGCGGCCAGGAGACGCGGCGCCTGGCGGAGCTGGCCGAGGAGGTCTCGCAGGCGTTCGGCGAGGGCGTGCGCGTACGGCCCGACCTGCCGGCCGACATCGTCCGGGCCTTCGCGCGCGAGGGCATCGCCCTCTCCTCGACGCGCGCCTGGGAGCTGCGCGGCATCGACCACCCGGCCGTGCCGGCGCTGCTGGAGTACAAGAAGCTCTACCGCCTGCACACCGCCCACGGCTGGGCCTGGCTGCAGTCCTGGGTGCGCGACGGGCGCTTCCGCCCCGAGTACCAGCCGGCCGGCACGGTCACCGGCCGCTGGACCACCAACGGGGGCGGCGCCCTGCAGATCCCCAAGGTCGTCCGGCGGGCGGTCGTCGCCGACCCGGGCTGGTGCCTCGTCGTCGCGGACGCCGACCAGATGGAGCCGCGCGTCCTGGCCGCGATCTCCCGCGACCCCGGCCTGATGGACGTCGCCGGCAGCGGCCGCGACCTGTACGGCGACCTCGCCGAGCGCGTCTTCGCGGGCGACCGCGACCACGCCAAGCTCGCCATGCTCGGCGCGATCTACGGCCAGACCTCGGGCGACGGCCTCAAGCACATGGCGGACCTGCGCCGCCGCTTCCCCCGGGCGATCGCCTACGTGGACGACGCCGCCCGCGCGGGCGAGGAGGGCCGCCTCGTGCGGACGTGGCTCGGCCGCACGTGCCCGCCGTCGGCCGCCGGCCACGACGACGAGGCGGGCCTGCCCCAGGAGACGGAGGCCGCCCCCTGGGGCGGTTCGGCCGCCGCGCGGGCGCGGGGGCGGTTCACGCGCAACTTCGTCGTGCAGGGCAGCGCGGCCGACTGGGCGCTGCTCGTGCTCGCCGCGGTGCGGCAGGCGATCGCCGGCCTCCGCGCGGAGCTGGTCTTCTTCCAGCACGACGAGGTCATCGTGCACTGCCCGCGCGAGGAGGCGGCCGAGGTGGTGGAGGCCGTCCGCGCGGCCGGGGACCGCGCCGGGAGCCTCGCCTTCGGCGAGACGCCCGTGCGGTTCCCGTTCACCACGGCGGTGGTGGAGTGCTACGCGGAGGCGAAGGCGTAACGATTCTCCGGGCCGTCGGCCCGGCCCGGCTCAGGCGATGCCGGCGGGCTCCGCGGCGCGGCGCAGCTCGTTCTTGTCGGGCTTGCCGGCCTCGGTCAGCGGCAGGGCCTCGGCGAAGGAGATGCGGGCCGGCTCGTACATCGCGCCCCGCTCCCTGCGCACCAGGTCGCGCAGCCGGTCCTCGTTTACGCCGGTGCCGGGCCGGGCCACCACGACGGCGTGCACCTGCTCCATGCGGTCGGCGTCGCGGACACCGAAGACGGCGCTCTGCAGCACGTCGGGGTGGGAGTTCAGCAGGTCCTCCAGCTCGGATGTGTAGACGTGGCCGCCCACCACGATGATCATGTCCTTGAGCCGGTCGACGACCGTCAGATACCCCTCCTCGTCGAGGAATCCGACGTCACCGGTGTGCAGCCAGCCGTCGCGCAGCACCTCGGCGGTCAGGCCGGGCTGCTTCCAGTAACCCTGCATCAGGTGCGGGGAGCGCACGCAGATCTCGCCGTGCTCGCCGGCGGGCACCGTGCGGCCCGAGGTGTCGCGGACGGCCACCTCCACGCCGGGCAGCACCTTGCCCGCCGACCGCAGCCGCTCCGGACGTCCGGGGTCGTGCTCCTCGGCCGTCAGCACGCTGATGCCGCCGGCCTCGCTCTGCCCGTAGAACTGCACGAGCACCGGGCCCAGCCGGCGCACCGCGTCGGCGATGCGGGCCGGCGACGCCTGGCAGCCGCCGTACATCAGGGAGCGCAGGCTGGAGGTGTCGGTGCGGGCGGCGTCGGGGTGGTCCAGCAGGCGGTACAGCAGGGGAGGCAGAAGGAAGGTGTCGGTGATGCGCTCGCGCTCGATGGCGGCGAGCACGGCCGCGGGCTCGAAGTCCTCCAGCAGGACCACGACGCCGCCCAGGCGGAGGGTGACGTCGGTGAACAGGCCGGCGATGTGGGCGAGCGTCGTGCACACCAACTGCCGCCGCGGCTCGTCCTCGTGCGCGTCCGGCGTCGAGAGGCTGAGGCCGTTGACCTGCTCGAAGGAGGTGCAGATCCCCTTCGGGTGGCCGGTGGTGCCGCCGGTGTGGCGGATGCTGCAGACGTCCTGCGGCCGGGCCCGGCCGGGGACCGGGGCGTCGGACTGCGCGGCGGCCAGCTCCAGCAGGTCGGTGCCGGTCTCCGTGGGCCCGAGGACGAGCACGGACTCCACCGGCGCCTGCGCGGTGATCTCGGCGGCGCGGCCGGCCCAGTGCGGGTCGACGACGAGGGCGCGCGTCTCGACGTCGCGGACGATCGCGGCCTGGGCGTCGGCCGACAGCTTGTTGTAGAGGTGGTTGACGCTGCAGCCGATGAGGTTGGCCGCGTACCGGGCGGCGACGATCTCCGGCAGGTTGCCGCTCAGCAGGGTGACGGTCTGCCCGGGGCCGAGACCGAGTCCGGTGAGGGCGCGTGCCATCCGGTAGACGAGCGCGCGGAACTCGCCGCCGGTGACGCGGCGTTCCCGGTGGACTAACACCTCGCGTTCGGGAGCGGTCTCCAGGACGTCCAGGGTGGCTTCGACGTACGTGCGGAAGGGGTTCGTGGCGGCATGCATGGGGGTGCTTCCTTCTGCCGTGGCGAGAGCGCTGAGCGCTCCTTTGGTTACCTTGGGCAATTATATGGAAGGTGCACCTATCTGATCAACGGGCCGCTTCCCGCCCTCGTGCCGTGGGCGCAGGAGTCCGGCCTCAGCGCAGGAGGCCCGCCACCACGCCGAGGTCCGAGACCAGGCTCGCGTACGCGGCGGCCCGCTCGGCCTCGTCGGCGCGCAGCACGGCCGAGGGGTGAACGGTCGCCACCAGCATGCCCTCCGCGGCGGCCTCGCCGTCGAACGACGGCAGGGGAAGTGCCACGCCGCGCCGCTCGCCCACCCGGAACGACGAGCCCAGCAGCGACTTGCCCGCCGTGGCGCCCAGCGTCACCACCACCTCCGGTGCGACCATCCGGAGTTCGGCCAGCAGCCAGGGCCTGCAGGCGCTGATCTCCCGCAGGTTCGGGGCCTTGTGGATGCGCCGCTTCCCCCGCGCGGCCTGCTCGAACTTGAAGTGCTTGACCGCGTTGGTGACGTACGCCTCGGCCGGGTCGATCCCGGCCTCGTCCAGCGCCCGCATCAGCACGCCCCCGGCCGGGCCCACGAACGGCCTGCCCTGCCGGTCCTCCTGATCGCCGGGCTGCTCTCCGACGAGCACGACGCGCGCCGACGCCCGGCCGTCGCCGAACACCGTCTGCGTCGCCTCCCGGTAGAGGGGACAGCCGCGGCAGCCCGCGGCCGACTCGCGCAGCGCCTTCAGGCCGCCGCGGCCGGGGACGAACGGGGCAGCGTCGTATCCGTCCCCGCCGTTCGGCCGGGATGCGTGCGCCACATCTCCTCCAGGGCGGTCGGCACCGTCAGGTGCGGTGCGGCACACCTACCACCGGTACCAACGGCCTCCGCCGGAGCGCATGACGAAGCCCAGCAGCCACACGATCAGCAGGATGATCGCGATCCACCACAGCGCCTTCAGCGCGAAGCCGAAGCCGAAGAAGATGAGCACGAGGAGAAGGACGAGGAGCAACGGAAGCACGGAGAACACCTCCCGGAAGGGGCTGCCCGCCCACGGGCAGCGTGCTGTACCTCCAGTGTCGCTCCCACGGCCGCGCGGCGCCCGTCCAGACGGGGGAGGGGGCCGGGCCGCGGTCTCCGGTCAGCGCCCGGCGAAGCCGTCCAGCGCCTCGCGCACGCGCGCCCGCGTCGAGACGCCGCCCTTGTGTCCCGCGTCGTCGACCACGATCAGCCGTGCGCCGGGCCAGGCCCGGGCGAGGTCCCAGGCGGTGTCGAGCGGACTGCTCATGTCGAGGCGGCCGTGGATCAGCACGCCCGGGATCCCGGCCAGCCGTCCGGCGTCGCGCAACAGCGCGCCCTCCTCCAGCCACGCCCCGTGAGCGAAGTAGTGCGAGGCGATCCGGACGAACGCCATCCGCGCCGCGTCGGGCCGCCCGCCGTACGGGTCGGGCGCCCCGCCCGGCTCCAGGGACAGCACCGCGTCCTCCCAGGCGCACCAGTCGGCGGCCGCCTTCGCCCGTACTGCCGGGTCGGGATCCTCCATCAGCCGCGCGTAGGCGCCGACCGGGTCCCCGTCGCGGCCCACGCCGGGCACCCCGGCCAGGAAGCGTTCCCACGGCCCGGGGAAGAACCGGCCGACGCCCCGGTAGAGCCAGTCGATCTCCGAGCGCCGGGTCGTCGTGACACCGGAGACGACGATCTCCGACACGCGCTCCGGGTGGCGCTCGGCGTAGGCGAGGATCAGGGTGGAGCCCCACGAGCCGCCGAACAGCAGCCAGCGCTCCACGCCCAGGTGCTCCCGCAGCCGCTCCATGTCGTCGAGCAGGTGGCCGGTGGTGTTGTGGCGCATGTCGGCGGCGGGGTCGCCGGCGTGCGGCGTGCTGCGCCCGCAACCGCGCTGGTCGAAGAGGACGATCCGGTACCGCCGCGGGTCGAAGTACCGCCGGGCCCCGGGCGTGCACCCCGAGCCCGGCCCGCCGTGGACGACGAGCGCGGGCTTGCCCTCCGGGTTGCCGCAGACCTCCCAGTGGACGCGGTGGCCGTCCCCCACGTCGAGCATCCCCTCGTCGTAGGGGTGCAGGGGCGGGTAGAGCCCGGTCATCGCGCGGTTTCCCCTCGGGTGGTGCGTGCGGGTGCAGCAGGATCGGTGACGGAACGTCAGGAGGCGGGTGCCGTCCCCATCAGGGCGGCGAACGACGCCGGGTCGGTGTCGAAGCCCCGGACGGTGTCGTGGAACTCCCAGCCGCCGGAGGCGTTCCGCCGGAACTCCGCGACCGTCGCGGCCGTTGCCCCGGCCACCCCGCTGAGGTCGTCCGTCGCCAGCTCGGTGTACCCCGAGCGCACCCGGACGCCGGTGCCGGCGATGTCGCCGAACGTCAGCCGGCCGTCGGTCTGCTGGACGACCACGCCGACGACGACTCTGACGAACGCGGGCGCCAGCCGGTCCAGTTCGAAGCTCATCACCTCGTCGAATCCCAGGCCCTGGCCGGTCCGGCTGTCCCGGTCGAGCGTGATCGTCCCGTCGGGGGAGCGGCTGTCGAAGTGCACGAGGTAGGCGGGCTCGCCGTACGGCGCGTCGGCGACGTACGTCGCGGCGATGACGTCCAGGTCGTGGTCCGGCCGTCCCGGGGGGCTCGGGTCCCACTTGATCGCCACTTCGGCCTTCTCGATCCCCTTGCTCGGACTGCTCATTGGGCTCCCCTTCCCATCGCGCGCCGGGCCCCCATGGTGCCACGCCCGCCGCAGCGGCAGCCCGCCCTCGCGAGGACCGCTTCGACGCTGGCCGAAGGCGGGTGACCCCGTCCCGCCGGCACTCCACTATCCGGAGGGAGTCCGCGGTGACCGCCGGTGAGGACTCCTTCCGGGAGGAGAGAACGTTGCAGATCCGCTTCGTACCGGCCCACGGGGTCACGGCAGTCGTCGCCGCACTGGCCGCCGTCGCCCTGTGCGCCGCGCCCCCGGCCGGGGCCGCCGAGCCGCAGGGCGGGCCGCAGGACGCCCGCGTGCCGGCCGGCGTGACCGCGGGCCTCTCGGTCTACGACCGGCAGACCGGCGTCTTCACCGAACAGCTCAACACCCGCACGCGCTTCCGCTCGGCGTCGGTGGTCAAGCTGCTGATCGCGCTCGACCACCTCTGGCTCCGCGGACCGGGCCACGAGCTCCCCGCCGACGACCGCGAGCGCCTCGGTCTCATGCTGCGCAGCAGCGACGACGACGCGGCCAGTCACTACTGGACGCGGAACGGCGGCAGCGCGATCGTCGAGCGGATGGTGGCCCGGCTCCGCCTCGCCGACACCGTCCCCCCGCCGTCCTCCCACCCCGGCTACTGGGGCTACACGGGCCTGTCGGCCGCGGACACCGTGCGGATCTACCGCTACCTCCTCGACGAGGCGCCGGCCGCGCTGCGCGAGGTCGTCATGGGCGAGCTGCACCGGGCCACGCTCCACGGCACGGACGGCTTCGACCAGGGCTTCGGCGCGGCGGCGGCCTTCGAGCGGCCGCGGGCCGTCAAACAGGGCTGGTCCGGCTTCCGTCCCGACGGCAGCGCGGAGCCCCCTCGCCCCCGGGCCCGTACGGTCGACGGCCTGGAACTGTCACGGCCGGCCCTGCACACCACCGGCACGGTGGGACCGGGGGACCGCACGATAGTCGCCGTCCTCACCCTGCACCCGCAGGGCACCTCCTACCGCGACGCGTACTGCGCGCTGGGCCGGCTGACCCGGGCACTGGACGTGCCCGGGGCCGTCCCCACCCGCGGCTGACCCGGACCACGGCGGCCGCGGGCCGCCGGTTCAGCGCCGGGGGCGCTGCCGCCAGCCCTTGACCAGGTCGGAGCCGACGGCGAACGCCGCGAGGGTGGCGATCAGGGGCTTGACGAACAGCACGTCGTCCGCCTGCCACCCCCAGACGGCGAGCGCGGTGAAGAACGGCAGCATGAGCAGGCGCAGCGCCCACCAGCGCACGGGGCGGCGCAGCGTGTAGGCCGCGTCGGGCGCCGCGCCGGACGTGCCGGCCTTCTGCCGGCTGACCGCGGCCTTGCGCCGGGCGACGATCCGGGCGCCGGGCAGCCCGGTGAGCGCCTCGGCCCGCGTCCCGAAGGTCTCGGGCAGGGGCGGCATGCGCAGCGCCGCGATCAGCTCGGCCTGGCGGCGCGGCGCGTCGTCGTTGCCGCGCAGGAGGGCGATCAGGGGCCGGGCGTCGTCGATCCCGTAGGCGCGGGCCACGGTTTCGGCGGTGGCGGTCGTCGTCTCCAGGTCCGGGACGGGGGCGGCCGGGTCCCACTGGTGCTCGGCCAGCCGGTCGCCGTTGTGGACGAGGGTGAAGCCCCGCCGGTCGCCGGAGCGGTGCAGGACGAGGGCCGTCCAGCGCTCGCGCGTGGTGAAGACGCCCGCCGCGCCGACGAGCCGGTCCCGGGTCATCAGCGAGCCGCGGCGGGCGGGGTCGGGATCGAGGGCCACCTCGACCAGGGTGTGCCAGCCGTTGGCGCCGGTGGCCAGGCGCAGCGGCGTGCTGTTGGCGGAGGTGGCCTCGGCGACGGTGTCGAGCGTCGCGGAGACGACGGCGAGGGAGCAGTGCTCCGATTCCCAGGCCGGGGCGCCGGCCCCGTCGGGGAGGACGGCGGGCTGCGGGGGACGCCCGAAGAGGGGGGTGTTCATGGCGACCTGGATCCGCACGCCGGTGCGGAAGTCCAGGAACTGCTCGCGCGCGTCGCCGAGGTAGGCCCAGGGGAACTCGGTCGCGTGCACGCCGATGGCCCGGAACTGCTCCAGCGCATCGGCCCAGCGGCCGGCCCGCGCGAGCATCAGGGCGAGGTGGTTGCGCACCCCGGCGATCTCCTCGTCGCCGGCCTCGTAGTGGGCGACGAGGCCGAGGGCGCGCTCGACCGCCGCGTCGATGCGGTCCGGGTCCAGGGGCCCGTCCTCGACTGCGGAGGCGACGACCGCGTACTCGACGGCCGCCAGCAGCGGCAGGGCGTGCAGCAGGGAGCCGGGCAGTGCCTGGTCGGCGGCCTGCTCGGCGAAGGCGAACATCTCCTCGTGGGAGCCGAACCACTTCTCGCACAGGTACTGCAGGGCCGAGGCATGGCAGCCGAAGTGGTGCGAGGAGCGGGCGGTGGCCTCCTGCCAGTAGCCGTCGAACACCTCGCGGGGGGCCTGGCTGCCCCGGGCGTGGGTGAGCGCCACCCGCCAGGGGACGGGGTCCGTGGGGTTGAGCTCCACGGCGGCGCCGATGACGGGCACCGCGTCCTCCAGCAGCGCGAAGAAGCCGCGGAACCGGTCCTCGCTGACGTGCTCGGCCCGTGCGCCGCTGCGGATCTCCCACGCCTGGTGGATGCACAGGTCCGCCTTGACCAGCACCGCGTCCGGGTCCTCGGGCGCGGCGGAGAGCCAGGCGTCCAGCCAGCCGGGGTTGTGCAGGGCGAATTCGGCGAGCGCGGAGACGTAGGTGTTCCGGCGCTCCCACTGCATGCCGAGCCGGGTGGCCGCCAGGAGCTCGCGGGCCGGCTGGTGGTCGCCGCCGGCGGCCGCGGCCAGGGCGGCGCGCAGCGGCGCGTCCGGGGCGTCGAGGACGACGGCCTCGTCGGGCGGCAGCCCCACGCTCAGGGTGGAGGCGTGGCGCAGCATGCGCGGATAAGTGATCAAGGAACGCGGAGAGAACATAGGTTCCCTATTAAAAACCGTGTTCCGGCCATGGCCCAATCACTGACGGCCCGTCGGCGGCCCGCCCCGCCGGAGCCTTCCGGCGGGGCGGACGGTCCGGGCCTTCAGGAGGTCTGGGCCCGCTCGTAGAGGCTCTTGGCCTCGTCGCCGAAGTAGGGGCCGAACATCCTGTTCGGCAAGAAGGTGTAGCCGAAGCTGTTGACCGATGCCTGCAGGCCGGTCCCGGTGGCCTCGTCGAACGAGGCGAACCAGGGTCCGCCGCTGGAACCGCCGGTCATGTTGCAGCCGAGGCCGTGGTCCTTGGTCAGGAGGAAGTCCTTGGAGGAGGTCCCGCTGCAGTGGATGAGCCTGCTGCCGTCGTAGGGGGAGGCGGCGGGGAAGCCGAAGGCGTACATGGCCTTGTTGTAGCCGCCGTTGAACTCCAGGCCCTGCGCGCCCACCGCGTCGGTGAGCCGCTTGCCGTCCAGCGGGCCGACGACGGCCGCGCCGACGTCGAAGTTCATGCCCGTCTGCTCGTTGGCCACCCACTCCGGGGTGGCCATGGTGGTGGTCGCGCCCCACTTGCCGTGCGGTGCCTGCCCGTCGCGGTAGCCGGGGACGAAGACCCAGTTGGTGTGCCAGCTGCCCTGGTACTTGACGCAGTGCCCGGCAGTCAGCACGGTGCTGCCGTTCTTGCTGGTGACGGCGTTGCCGGAGCAGGAGGCGGTGCGGTTCTGGAAGGTGAAGAACACGCGGCCGGAGGTCCGTTCGACCGCGCCGCCGCCGGTCCAGGGGCCACCGGCCTGCGGGAAGGACCGGACATCCGCCGCAGGGGCGGTGGGCGCGACGGTCGTCGGCCGGCTGCCGGGCGCGGGGACGCGCAGGGCGCCGGGGGACGCGGTGGCGGCGGGCAGGTCGAGCGGGGTGGCCGCGCGCATGCGCTCGGGGGTCCAGAAGGCGGCGGCCTGCCGCTGCGCCGCCGTCGTGGCGGTGTGCGCGGTCGCCGGTGCGGGGGCCGGGGCGGCGCCGGCCGCGGTGGCCTGCACACCCGTGACGGTCAGGGCGCCGGCGGCCAGCAGGATGCCGGTGGTCGTGCGGCGGGGACGTCTCACGCGTACTCCTTCTGCCGGGGCCGCGCGGTGCGGAGCGGTCCGCGCGGACCGTGTGGGGGCCGGGCCGCGGCGTCGGCGGTCCGGGCAGACGAGTGGTGCGGATTGACGGTGCGTGAGGCAGCGTGCCACGGGACGCCATGATTTGACAGGGGCGTGTCAAAGATGGGGTCTGTGTGCGGCGGTCATTCGAGTGATCTCCCCGGTTCGTCGATCGGGTTTCTCCGTCGAGCGGGTGTGATCAATATATGAATGACCGCCAGGGCCGCCCCAGTGGCGGATACGACAGATCGCCTACCGTTTCCGACATGAAGATCTCCGTGCTGGTCGTCGACGGCACCTCCGACTCCGGCCTGGCCGCGGTCCTGGAGGTCCTGCAGACGGCCAACGAGCTGCGCGCGGAACTTCCCCAGCCCCCGCCGCCCTGGCAGGTGACCTGCGTCAGTCCGCACGGACCGGTGCGCACCGCCGCGGGGCACGCCGTCACGGCCGTCCTCCCCGGGGCCGCACCCGCACCGGACCTGCTCGTCGTGCCCGGCGTCGGCCACAAGCAGCCGGAGCTCCTCACCGCGTGGGTCGCCGCACCCCAGCGCAAGTCGGTGCAGGACGTGGTCCGCACGGCCCGCGCCACCGGGGTGCCGCTGGCCGCCGCATGCACCGGAACGTTCCTGCTCGCGGAGAGCGGCGTCCTCGACGGCCATCCGGCCACCACCAGCTGGTGGCTGGCGCCCCACTTCCGCAAGCGCTACCCCCTGGTCGCCCTCGACGAGACGCGGATGCTCACGCACGCCCCCGGCATCACCACCGCCGGAGCCGCCACGGCCCACCTCGACCTGGCGCTGGGCCTGGTGCGCGGGAGAAGTCCCGCGCTCGCCGACCTGACCGCCCGCTACCTGCTCATCGACACCCGCCCCACCCAGGCCGGCTATGCCGTCCCCAGCCACCTCGCCCGGACCGACCCGACCGTCAGCGCGTTCGAACGCTGGGTGTGCGACCACCTCGACCGGCCCCTGCGCATCGCCGACGCCGCGCGCGCCCAGGGCACGAGCGAACGCACCCTGCAGCGCGCCATCGACCGCGCCCTGGGCGTCTCGCCCCTGCGCTTCGCCCAGCGCATCCGCCTGGAACAGGCGGCTCACCTGCTGCGCACCACGGACCTGCCCACCGAGGCGGTGGCCCGCCGGGTGGGCTACGAGAACGCCACGACCCTCACCACCTTGTTGCGGGAGCGCCTGGACACCACCCCCGGCCGCCTGCGCCGCCAGGCCCTCGGTCGGCGGTGACCCGGCTCCGCGCACGCACCGAACCCACCGCACCACCGCCGGGAGGCACTCCCCATGACGAAGACAGGGACGACGCTGGTCGTCGGGGCGGGCATGGCCGGGCTGTCCGCAGCCCGCGCACTGCACCGCGCCGGCCACGCCGTCACCGTGCTGGAGGCCCGCGACCGCCTCGGCGGCCGGCTGTGGACCGAGGAGTGGCAGGGCCTGCGCATCGACCTGGGCGCCTCCTGGATCCACGGCGTCGAGGGCAACCCCGTCACCGAGCTGGCCGTGGAGGCCGGGGCCGCCATGCTGGTCCACAACGCCGGCACCCTCTCCTACGGCCCCCGGCCGGGAACGGTCGTCCGCGCCGCCGACGGCCGCCGCCTGACCCCCGCGGAGAGGCGCGAGCGGGAGGCCGACCACGAGGCCGCCGGCGAGAAGCTGTTCGCCCGGGCCGGGGACGCCGACGACGGGGAGTCGGCCGCGGCGGGGCTGCGCGGCGTGCTCGACGCCTCCGGGACCGGCCCGGAACGCGCGCGGCGCGTCCTGGAGGCGCGCAGCCGCATGACGGAGGACGACTGGGGCGCCGGCATCGAGGAGATCTCCCTGGCCGGAATGGTCAGGGGCGAGGACTTCGAGGGCGACGAGGTCGTCTTCCCCGACGGCTACGGCCGGCTCGCCGAACACCTCGCCCGGGGCCTGGACGTACGGCTCGGCCATCCCGTCACACGCGTCACCCACGACGCCGGCGGCGTCACCCTCCACACCGACGGCCACGGCGCGTTCACCGCGGACCGGGCCCTGCTCACCCTGCCGCTCGGGGTGCTCAAGGCTGGCGACGTCGTCTTCGAACCGGCCCTCCCCGCGGCCAAGCAGGGCGCCGTCGAGCGGCTCGGCATGGGCCTCTACGACAAGCTCTACCTGCGCTTCCCGGAACCCTTCTGGGACGACTGCCAGGTGATCCGCCAGGAGGGCACCCCGCACGGGGCCTTCGCCCACTGGTACGACCTGCGGCACGTCCTGCACGCCCCGGTGCTGGCAGCCCTCAACGGCGGCCCCGTCGCCCGCCGCCTCGAAGCGCTGGACGACGCCGCCGTCGTCCGTGCCGCCCTCGACGGGCTGCGCCGCATGTACGGCGAGGGGGTGCCCGAACCCGTGGCCCACCGCCTCACCCGCTGGGGCGCCGACCCGTGGGCGCGCGGCTCCTACTCCTTCCCCGCCACCGGCTCCCGCGCCGGCGACCACGACGCCCTGGCCGAACCGGTCGGCGGACGCCTGTACTTCGCGGGCGAGGCCACCTCGGGCGACCACAGCAGCACCGTCCACGGCGCGCTGCTCTCCGGCCTCCGGGAGGCCCGGCGCATCCTGGGCGGGTGAGCCGCGGGCCGGTGCGGTCAGCCCGTGGTGTCGACCCCGTCGAGTCTGTCCAGCCACGCCAGCTGGATCGACTCCAGGATGCGCAGGTTGCAGCGGGCCGGGTCGTCGCTGAAGGCGCTCAGCGCGGCGGCCCGGTCACGGATCTCCGTGAAGTCGACGGTCAGCGGCTCGGCCGCGGGGTACTGGGCGGCGAGGTCGGCCGCGATCTGCTCGATGTCGGTCCATCGCATGGGCCGAGTGTGTCCGAACCGGACGCGCGGGTCCAGGGACGGTGGTTCATCCGGCGGACCGGTCACCCGCCCTGGCCGATTCCCTGCGGCGCCGCCGGTCGGTGACGGCGGGGAACGCACCGGCCAGCAGCAGGGCCGCGGAGGCCCACAGCGGCAGGTGGAAGAGCGTGACATCGCCGTGGAGCCAGCGCGCCGCCACGGCGACCGGCACCAGCGCCACCAACCCGATGACCGCGGTCCTGAGGTGGCCGCCCCCTCCCCGGCGCAGTTCCCAGGCGACGAAGACCGCGGCGAAGAGGACGTAGAAGGCGATGCGTTCGGGGGTGACCGGCAGGCTCGTCGTCCAGCGGGTCAGATGGGCGAGGAGCAGGGCCACTCCGAGACACACGCCTGCGACGCCGGCGAGGTAGCCGACCCGCTGCCGCAGGGGCCGGCGTTCACGGGCCCAGGCCGCCGCGAACGCGGCCACGTCCTCGCCCACCACGTCCGTGCCCGACCGCCCCGCCGCGGCCGCCTCCTCCAGATGGGCGCGCAGCTCCTCGCGCATCTCGCGCACCGAGGTGTCGTCGACGCCTCGGTAGGTCCAGTTGCTCTCGCAGATCGCGAGTATCCGTTCGTCCGTCATGATGCCCGTTCCCCCTCCGTCCCCGCGTGCAGCGTCCGGCTCACGGCCGGGGCGAAGTCCCGCCAGGCGTGGCGCCCGGCGGTCAGCTCCGCCCGCCCGGCACCGGTCAGCCGGTAGTACTTGCGCGGTGCCCCGCCCGCGGCGGACGGGGCGCGGTACGCGTCGATCAGCGCGGCCCGCTCCATGCGGGCCAGCAGCGGGTAGATGCTGCCTTCGCTGACCAGCTCCAGCCCGCTCGCGGCCAGGGCCTCGACGAGCTCGTAGCCGTAGCGCGGCCGTTCCTCGATGAGCGCCAGGAGACACAGGTCGAGCACCCCGCGCAGGAGTTGGCTGCGGCGTTGGTCGCCCGTGCCGGACGGCGCCTTTGTCATGCGGTACAAGGTAATCGGGGATTGCCTTGCGCGGCAAGGTAATCGGGGGAGGCGAAGCGGAGGAGGCGCGGCCGGTGGGGTCAGTCCCCGGAGCCGATCAGCTGCACCGCGTGGAGGGCGGCCGACAGG
Source organism: Streptomyces sichuanensis (assembly GCF_020328095.1). Lineage (NCBI taxonomy): Bacteria > Bacillati > Actinomycetota > Actinomycetes > Kitasatosporales > Streptomycetaceae > Streptomyces > Streptomyces sichuanensis. Next base: position 9,237 of record NZ_JAIXMK010000137.1, on the reverse strand, counting down.
GCGCGGTCGTCGCCGTCCTCGGCGCCCGCGGCCACGTCCAGGGCGGTGTCGGCGAACTTGATCACGTGCGCGTCGCCGTGCGCGGCGGCCCGCTCGAAGACCTCCCCGGCGGTGACCGACGAGGCGTCGGGCGGGGACAGCGGCGTGTGCGCCGCGTAGAGGGAGGTGATGGCCGCGGTCGCCGCCCAGGCCACCACCAGCGAGGGCCGCCACAGCTCCTGCGGCAGCACGGGCAGGGTGCGCAGCACCGCGTTGGGCGCGGTCGCGGCGTGGACCATCATGACGCCGTCCCCGTGGCCGTAGGCGCCGTAGTTGAGGGTGGCGGCCCGCACCAGCGCGGTCAGCTGCTCCCGGACGGCCTCGGGGGAGTCGGGCACGCACAGGGAGTCCGCGGTGGCCGTCCAGCCGCGGGTGCCGGGCAGCTGGGCGTAGCCGCGCAGGGGCGTGACGTTCTGTTCGGCGATGCGGGGGAGTGCGGCCAGCGCCTCGGCGGGCGCCGCCCGGCCGGCGGGGGCCACGGTGACCGGCAGGGTGGTGTGGCGCGCGGCCCAGTAGCCCAGGGCGTGCGCCAGCTCCGCCCGGCGCGGGGCGTCCTCGCCCAGGGTCGTCAGGGCGCGCACGGCATGGCCCACCCGGATGACGGGGTGGGTGGCGGCGCCGGCGATGCCGGGCAGCAGGCGGGGCCACCACGCGGCGAGGACCTCCCGCCAGGGCTGCACGGTGACCCGGTGGGAGAAGTAGACGGTCCAGTCGGTGACCCGCAGGGGGTCGCCCAGGGCCTCGCGCCAGGTGGCGTCGGTGATGCGGCTGCGCGGCGGCGGGACGTCCTCCAGCCTCGTCTCGTAGGTGTCCAGCCAGCGGTGCACGGTGTCGCCCCGGCCCCGGTGGGCCAGAGCCTCGACCGTCATCGGGCCGTGGTTGCTCAGGTACTCCCGGAACTCGGGGCCGTGGCCGTGGAGGCGGTGTAAGGCTTCGTCGAGGGTGCCGTTCGTCGTGTCCATGCGCCGAGGCTAGGCCGCGCACCGTGCGGACCGTAACGGTCCAGGGCCCTACACCGGAGGTCGTACGGCGGGCCCCGGGCGGCGGGCGTCCGGCTCACACCTGCGGGTGTAATCCCGGTTCCGGCGTATGCGCCCCTCTTGGCAGGGAATAGCCAGTATGCGGGGCCGCTCCGTCATGCGGTCCGAGCCGGTTCCGGTACGGCGGTTCCGGGCGAGACAAGGAGCGACGGCATGACCACTTCGTCCGCCACACCCTCTCCGGCCGACGGCTCCCTCCCCGCCCGGCCGCCGGGCGACACGGTCCACGACTGGGCGGTGGACCCGCTGCCCGCCCTGAACTTCGACCCCCTGCTGCACCGCCTGCTGCGCGAGGAACCCGTCGCCCGCATCCGCCTGCGCTACGGCGAGGGCGAAGCCTGGCTGGTGACGCGCTACGAGGACGTCAAGACCGTCGCCTCCGAACCCACCCTCAGCCGCGCCCTGACCGTCGACCGCCCCGTCACCAGCATGACCCCGCACGTGGTGGCGCCCGCCGGCGGGATCGGCCGCACCGACCCGCCCGACCACACCCGTCTGCGCCGCCTGGTCGCCCAGACCTTCGGGCGCAAGCGGGTGGCGGCCCTGCGCCCCCGGGCCCAGGAGCTGGCCGAGCGGATGACCGGCCGGATGGCGGAGCTGGGCCCGCCCGCCGACCTGACGGAGTGCCTGACCGGGCCGCTGCCCGCCCAGCTCATCGGCGACCTGCTGGGCGTGCCCGCCCACGACATCGACCGGCTCCAGGGCTGGCGCGCCGTCATCCTCTCCAGCAACCACTCGCAGGAGGAGAGCGACGCCGTCAAGCGCGAGATCGCCGGCTACTTCCGCGAGCTGGCCGGCCACCGCGCCGACCACCCCGGCGAGGACCTGTTCAGCGCCCTGGTCGCGGCCCAGGGCGAGGGCGAGCTCAGCAGCCCCGAGCTGATCTCGCTGGCCGTCATGCTCGTCCTCAACGGCATGGACGCGGTCCGCAACCAGGTCTCCAACATGGTCTACGCCCTGCTGACCCACCCCGAGCAGCTGGCCCGCCTGCGCGCCGAGCCGGAGCTGCTGCCGCAGGCGGTGGAGGAGCTGCTGCGCTACATCCCCCACCGCAACGGCGTCGGCCTGCCGCGCATCGCCACCGAGGACCTGCACGTCGCCGGGGCCACGATCCGCCGTGGCGAGGTGGTCTACGTGTCCTACCTCGCGGCCAACCGGGACTCCTCCGTCTTCAAGGACCCCGACCGGCTCGACATCGCCCGCGACGAGGCGCCCAACCTCTCCTTCGGCCACGGCGCGCACTACTGCGTGGGCGCCCTGCTGACCCGGATGGAGGCCGAGGTCATGCTCTCCACGCTGCTCGGCCGCTTCCCGCGGCTGCGCCTGGCCGTCGACGAGAAGGACATGCGCTGGCGGTGCGGCTCCATCAACCGCGGGCCCGAGGCCCTGCCGGTCACGTGGTGAGCGCCGTTCCCCCGTCCTTGCCGTCGGCGGAGGGCGCCGCCGGCTCCCCCTCCGCCAGGGCCAGCAACTGCTCGGCCGTGACCCCCTCGGGCACGGGCGCCGGCGCGGGCGTGCGCAGCGGCGGCTGCCAGCCCGCCTCCCGGTCCCAGGTGCGGACGACGCGGGCGGGCGCACCGGCCACCACCGCGTGGTCGGGCACCTCGCCCCGTACGACGGCCCCCGCCGCGACCACCACGTTGCGGCCCAGCCGGGCGCCCGGCAGGATCACCGCCCCCGTGCCGATCCAGCTGCCGGGGCCGATCTCCACCGCCTCGCTGCGGGGCCACTGCCTGCCTATGGGCGTGTGGGGATCGTCGTAGCTGTGGTTCGTGGTCGTCACATAGACGCCCGGGCCGAAGAAGCAGTCGTCGCCGATGGTCAGCGACGCGTCCGCGATCACATGGCTGCCGCGTCCCAGGACGACCCCGTTGCCCAGGCGCAGCAGCGTGTCGGGCCCCAGGTCGAGGTCGGGCATCATGCCGGCGGTGAGCGTCACGTCCCGGGCGACGATGCAGTGCTCGCCCACCTCGATCCACGGCTCGCCGAAGACCGTCCCCTGCGGGAAGGCGAGGCGCGTGCCCGCGCCGAGCCGCCGGAAGCGGTACGGGCCGGGCCGCTCGGCGGTCACCGCACCGGCGTCCCGCACCCAGCGCGCCCCGCGGTGCACCGCCCGCGAGACGGCGCGTCGCCGCCAGGCGGCGAGGGATGAGAACACGTTCTGCTGCGTCGGCACCCCCTCACCGTACTCAGCGCGCCCCGGCCGGACGGCGCCCGGTGCTGTGATCTTCGACCCACCGGCGTCACCGGGACGAGTGAGGCATGGCCGGGCGGCCGGGTGGCGAGGATCCCCTCCCGCCCGGCCCGCCCGACGGCGCGGCCGGCCACCGGGACCGATCACCCGTACCCCGATCCGAGGAGACACCCCCATGCCCCGCACCTCACCCCTCCGGGTCCGCCCCGCCCTCACGGGCGGAGCCGTGGGCACCGCGCTCGCCCTGCTGGCGCTGCTCGCGCCCGCGGGGCAGGCCGCGCCCGCCGCCACGTCCCTGCGCTTCACCAAGGGGACCCAGGCCCACTCCCGGCTGACCGTGCTGAAGGGACAGCGGACCATCGCCTCGTTCCGGGCCGGCTCCGGCTACAGTGACCAGGAGTGCGCGCGAGGACGGGGCTGGCTCCCCGACGGGACCTACACGCTCGGCGTCCACCACACCGCCTACAACGGCAACCTCGTCAAGGGCTACGCCATCGAACTGGGCAGCAAGCGCTGCTGGGACGGCACCTACCGCAACGAGCTGTTCGTCCACAGCGAGATGACCCGCGACGGAGGCCGGGGCGTCGCCGAGGACCAGCGCTGGGACGGCAACGCCGACTACCACTCCCACGGCTGCATCAAACTGCGCCCCGAGGACATCAAGAGCCTCTTCCGCATCCTCGGGCGGGAAGGCTGGCCGAGGACCCTCAAGGTGACCCACGGCTGAACCACGGCCGCCCGCCCGGGGCGTCCGGTCCGGTGAAAGACCGGCGGGGCCGCGCCGTCCGGCACGGCCGCGCCCACCGCCGCCGGTACGGTGGCCCTCCGGCTCGCGACGCACGGCCCGCTGGAGGAGACGCATGGCGGTGGACTTCGACCTCGGCCCCGCGGCCGACCGGATGGCCGGCCTGCTGGAGGCCGTGCCCCGCGACCGGCTCACCGCCCCCACGCCCTGCGCGCGCTACACCCTCGGGGACCTGATCGAGCACGTCGGCGGCCTGTCCCTGGCGTTCACCGCCGCCGCCGCCAAGGCCGCCCCGGCACCCGGCACCCCCCAGGGCCCCTCCGGGAACGCCGCGGCGCTCGGCGACGACTGGCGCACCCGCATCCCCCTACGGCTCGCCGCCCTCGCCGACGCCTGGCGGGACCCCGCCGCCTGGGAGGGCACGACCCGGGCGGGCGGCGTCGAACTGCCCGCCGCCGTGGCCGCCAGGGTGACCCTCAACGAACTGATCGTCCACGGCTGGGACATCGCCCGCGCGAGCGGACAGCCGTTCGACTGCGGTGAGCCGGAGCTGCGCGCGTGCCTGGAGTTCGTGTCGCAGTTCGCTCCCGGACCGGACGGACGGGCCGCCCCCGAGGGTCTCTTCGCCCCCGCCGTCGACGTGCCCGCCGACGCCCCGCTCCTGGACCGGGTCATCGGCCTGACCGGACGCGACCCCGCCTGGACGGCCCCCTGACACCGGCCGGGACCGTCCGCGCGCCGCCGTGGCGCGGAACGTACCCGTGCCGACCGGAACGCCTGGCCGTCGGCCACGCCCCCCTCCTACGATTGCCGTAACCGGGGGAGAGGCTGGGGCCATGGCACGCAGGACCACCGAACTGGGGCGCGGCGTCGAGAACGCCGTCGGATGGACCATCAGAAACCTCGACGGGGTCGTCGCCCTCGGCGCCGCCCTGATCATCGGCGCCCTGGACGTCTTCGGCCAGCAGATCGACGACAACGTCACCTCGGGAGCGACCCTCCTGGTGCTGGCCGCCCTGGTCTTCGGCACCCTCACCGAACGGCGGCGCCGCGTCAGCGACATCCGCAGCGCCATGACGGACACCCGGCACGCCCTGGAAGACCTCACCATGGTGCGCTCGCTCTCCGGCGCCGAGCTCGAACGCGCCCTGGACCGGGCGCGGCTGAGCACCGACCGGTGGGTGTTCAAGGGTGGCACCGGCACCTACCTGCGGGCGGTGACCCTGCCCGTCTGCGTCCGGGAGGCACAACGCCAGCGTCGCTCGCTCGCGATGAAGATCGACATCGTCAACCCGGCCGACGAGCAGGCGTGCGCGGCCTACGCCCGCTTCCGCCAGACCTTCGCCCATCGGCTGCATGTCGTCCCGCCGGAGGCGTGGAGCGCCGACCGCACCCGCAAGGAGTCGTTCGCCACGGTCCTCGCCGCCTGCTGGTACCAACAGCGCCTGGACACCCTGGAGATCGACGTCTACCTCTCCTCGGTCGTGCCCACCCTCCGGTTCGACCTGTCCGGGTCCTGCCTGATCATCACCCAGGACGACCCGCAGCGGGTGAACCTGCTCGTGGAGCGGGACCGGCCGCTGTACGACTACTACGTCACCGAGCTCCACCAGAGCCGCGAGCAGGCCCACCACCTCGACCTGTCCCGCACCGAGCCGCTGAGCGAGGAGCCGACGGTCGACGAGGTCCTGCGGCTCTTCGAGGGGCTCGCCCTGCCGCTCCCCGCGGCCTTCACCGACCGGGACGTCGGCGACATCATCGACAAGGCACTGCATGCGGAGAATCCCTACCGGAGGTGAACTCCCCAGTGCGTCGCAGCCCCGTGGAGTACGGACTCATCGAACAGGCCATGGCCGAGGGCGGGACGGAGGGCGGCGCGGTCACCGCGCTGTTCGCCGCGGCGGCCACGGCCCTTGAGGAGATCGCCGCCGGGCGCGGCGGACCGCACGCCGTCCGCCACCCCCTCGGCTTCCTGTGCCTCCCGGTGCACCAGGAGGACGACCGCGGAGTGTGCGTGCACGTCTTCGGCTCCGGGACGCCCGGCCGGGCGGCGGCCGGGCTCACCACCTCCGCCGTCCACGCCCACAGCTGGGACCTCGCCAGCTGCGTGCTGTACGGCCGCGTCGGCAATCTGCGGGTCCAGGTGCACGACCGGCCCGAGGACCCGACGCACCGCGTGTACGCCGTGCACAGCGACGCCTCGGCGGTGGACGAGATCCGGCCGACACCCCGTCTGGTGCGGTGCACGCCGGGCCCCGAGGAGACCAGCTCCGGCGGCGAGATCTACACCCTGCCCGCCGGACAGTTCCACGCCACCGTCGTGCCGCCCGGCACCGCCGCGGCCACCCTGCTGTTCGGCCGCACCCGGCCCGGGCGGTGCGACCTCAGCCTCGGACCGGTGCATGGCACCCACCACCGGGTGGTACGACAGACATGCGACGCCGCACAGACCGCCCGGACGGCCCGTACTGTCCTCAGGAGGATCGATGGACGCCACTTCCCCTGACTCCCCGGCCCCCGGCGGCGGCCCCCGGCTCCCCGGCGACCCGGAGGGACGGTACGCCGCCGATCGCGCGGTGGCCGTCGGCGCCGCCCGGGAGGCGGGCGCGCTGGTGCGCTCGCGCTTCCAGGACGACTACGCCGTGCGCGCCAAGGGCGAGGGCGGCGACGTGGTCACCGACCTCGACCTGCAGGCCGAGCGCCTGATCGTGGAGCGCATCCGGCAGCGCTTCCCGCACGACCGGATCCTCGCCGAGGAGGCCGGCACCGTTCCCGCGCAGCGCTCCGGCGCCCCGCACCGCACCTGGCTGGTGGACCCGCTCGACGGCAGCAACAACGTCGTCATCGGCCTGCCGGCCTACGTCGTCGGCATCGCCCTGTGCGTCGACGGCGCGCCCGTGGTCGCCGTCGTCCACGACCCCGTCACCGACCGGACGTGGACGGCGGCCGCCGGCGGCGGTGCCTTCGGCCCGGGCGGCCGGCTGGCCGGCCCCGCCCGCCCGTTGTCCCCGGCCGGGCCGCTGCTCGCCTGGACCCAGGGCCACGGCGTCGCCCGCCGGGATCCCGTGGCGCGGGCGCTGAAGGGGACGCTGGACGTGCGCTGCCGGCGGCTGCTGCAGCTGTGGGCGCCCCTGCTGGCCTGGGCCATGCTCGCCCGCGGTGACATCGACGGCTTCGTCGGCTACCGCGCCGAGGGCATCGACCTGCCCGCGGGCGTCCTGCTGGCGGCCGAGGCGGGCCTGGAGATCCGCGACCTGGAGGGCCGTCCCTTCCGCGGCAGCGTGGACGGCCCCGACACCGACCGCAGCTTCGTCGCCGGCCGCGCGCAGGACCTCCCCTACCTCCTCGGCCTCGTCGCCGCCGGGGCCGGAAACGGCGCCCCTCCCGCGCTCAGCCGGCCGCGGTGACCGTGCACCGCTTCCCGCCGGCGTTCCCTCAGCCCGTGAGGACGAGGGCCGGCACGGCGGTGAGCAGGGCCCCGGCCGCGAGCACCGCGCCCGTGGCGGTGAAGCGCCGCAACGACACCCGGACCCCCTGGGCGTGACAGCGCTCGAACCACAGCAGCGTGGCCAGGGAGGCCCACGGCGTGATGACCGGACCCACGTTGGTGCCGACGAGCAGCGCCAGCAGCTGCTGGTGATTGCCCTCCGGGACCGCCGACTCCCCGGCGAGGTAGACCGGCAGGTTGTTGAGCACGTTCGACAGCCCCCCGCCGACCGCCCCCGCCCGGAACATCCCGAGCAGCCCGCCGTCCGCCCCCACCGCGGACGCGAGCAGGCCGTGCAGACCGTTGACGTCGACCGTCTCCACCACCAGGAACAGGCCCGGCACCAGCACCAGCAGCCGCCAGGGGACCAGGGAGAGCCGCAGCGCCGACCGCCGGCGCACCGCGAAGGCCACGACCGCCAGTGCGGTGGCCGCCGCCGACGCCGCCCACAGCGGAACGGCGTCGATCAATATCGCCAGCAGGAAGACCGCGCACGCCACCGCGCACACGCGGAACAGCACCCGGTCGGCGGGCCGGTGCCGCTCCGGCGGAACGTAGACGTCCGCACCGCGTTCGCCACGCCGCCAGTAGAACAGCCACAGACAGCCCATCGTCACGGCCACCGCCGCCAGTTGGGGCGCCCACATCCTCGCGGCCAGCCCCACGGGGGAGAGCGCCACCCGGTCCGCGGCCAGCAGGTTCGTCAGGTTCGACACCGGCAGCAACAGGCTCGCCGTATTGGCCAGCCACACCGTCGTCATCGCCAGCGGCACCGCCGCGATCCCCACCCGCGACGCCAGCGCCAGCATCACCGGCGTCAACAGCACCGCCGTGGTGTCCAGGTTGAGGGTGATCGTCGTGACCGACGCGAACACCACGCACAACAGGAACAACCGTGCGTAACTCCCGCCGCCGGCGCGCGCCACCCCCGCCGCCACCACGTCGAACACCTCGGCCCGGCTCGTCAGTTCGGCCAGCACGATCACCGTGCCCAGGAACGCCAGCAACGGCGCGATCCGCACCATCGCGTCCCCGGCCGGCCCCGCGGGCAGCAACCCCGTCGCCAGGAACAGCAGGCCGCAGGCCAGCACCCCGCCGGCCAGCCAGTCCAGCACATGCAGACGTCGTAAGGCGCGCACGGGCAAGAGCATCGCACACCGATCGCACGAATACAGTGACCGGGGATGACCCGCTTCCTAGGATGGGGCCATGGTGGCACGCGAGGAACTCGCCGGGCAGAACCGGCCGTTGGACTTCTTCATCAGCTACTCACCGGCCGACGAGCGATGGGCGTCGTGGATAGCCTGGACGCTGGAGGAGGCCGGCTACCGCACCGTCATCCAGGCGTGGGACTTCGTCCCGGGAACGAACTTCGTCGACTTCATGGACCGCGGCGTCAGCGAGTCCGCCGCCGTCATCGCCGTCCTCTCCCGCAACTACGAACGCTCCCGCTACGGACGCATGGAGTGGCAGGCCGCCCTGCGCGCCGACCCCGACGCACCCGACCGCAGACTGATCACCGTCCGCGTCGAGGACATCCCCGTCGAGGGCCTGCTCGCCACCATCACCTACGTCGACCTCGTCGGCGTCCAGGACACCGCCGCCGCCCGCGAGCTGCTCCTCACCCGCGTCGGCCACGCCCTCGACGGCCGCGCACGCCCCGCCCGGCACCCCGGCTTCCCCGGCCGTCCCCCCGCCCCCGCCCGCCCCGCGCCGGCCGTGGCCCCGCCCC
>NZ_JAIXMK010000136.1:0-23306 GCF_020328095.1 Streptomyces sichuanensis | reverse complement strand
CGGCCTGCGGCCTGCGGCCTGCGGCCTGCGGATGCCGCGGGCCGGTGGCCGGCTCAGCGCTCGCTGTCGGCCGTGGCGCCCGCCACGCGCCCGCGAACCGCGTACCAGCCGGCGACCAGCGCCGCGGCGATCAGCGGCACGCACAGCACGGTGGTGCGCGCGGCCCCTCCGTCGGCGTACATGAGGACCAGGACGCAGGCGAGGAAGGCCAGTGTCACCAGTTCGGTCCACGGGGAGCCGGGCAGGCGGTAGGAGGGGCGGGTCAGTGCGCCGCTTTGGGTCTTCCGCCAGAAGAGGAGGTGGCAGACCATGATCATGCCCCAGGTGGCGAGGATGCCGAGGGCGGCGAGGTTGAGCACGATCTCGAACGCGTCTGCGGGAACGACGAAGTTGAGGCCGACGCCGAGGACGCACATGCTGCTGGTGAGCAGGATGCCGCCGTAGGGCACGTGGTTGCGGCTCAGCCGGGCGGTGAAGCGCGGTGCAGAGCCGTTGACGGCCATAGAGCGCAGGATACGGCCGGTGGAGTAGAGGCCGGAGTTGAGCGAGGACATGGCCGCGGTGAGGACGACCAGGTTCATCACGTCGCCGGCCGCCGGGATGCCGATGCGGGAGAGCACGGTCACGAACGGGCTCTGGCCGGCGCTGTAGCTGTGCCAGGGCATCAGCATCGACAGCAGGACGACCGAGCCGACGTAGAAGAGGCCGACGCGCCACATGATCGAGTTGATCGCCTTCGGCATGATCTTCTCGGGGTTCTCGGTCTCCCCGGCTGTGACTCCGACCAGTTCGACGGAGGCGTAGGCGAAGACGACGCCCTGGATGATCAGCAGCATGGGCAGCAGGCCGTTGGGGAAGATCCCGCCGTTGCCGCTGATCAGGGCCGGGCCGGGGACGGCGCCGTCGATGGGGTGCCGGGTGGCCAGGAGGAAGATCCCGATTCCCATGAAGACCACCAGCGCGCCGACCTTGACGATCGCGAACCAGAACTCCAGTTCGCCGAATATCCGCACGGAGATGAGGTTGACGGTGAGGACCACGGCCAGGGCCACGAGCGCGATCACCCACTGCGGGACATCGGAGAACAGGCGCCAGTAGTGGGTGTACGTGGCGACGGCGGTGATGTCGGCGATGCCGGTGGTCGCCCAGTTGAGGAAGTACATCCAGCCGGCGGTGTACGCGCCCTTCTCCCCGAGGAACTCCCGGGCGTAGGAGACGAAGGCGCCGGAGGAGGGCCGGTACAGGACGAGCTCGCCGAGCGCACGTACGACGAGGAAGGCGAAGACGCCGCAGACGGCATAGGCGACGAACAGGGAGGGCCCTGCGTCGGCGAGGCGGCCGCCTGCGCCGAGGAAGAGCCCGGTGCCGATCGCACCTCCGATGGCGATCATATTGACGTGCCGGGGCTTCAGGGACTTGCTGTAGCCGGTGTCCCCGGCGTCGACGTGACGGGTCGTGGGGCGCTTGTCGTCTTTGAGGAACTGCTCGCTCACGCCTGGGGTCTGCCTTCCGTGGTGGTGGCCGTGCGCTGAGGGCGCACGATGTCGATGAGGGCCGGCCGGCATGCCAGTGCGTCGCGTGTCGGTCTCCTGCTCCCTCCGGTCGGGCAGATGGCCCAGATGGCCCAGATGGCCCAGATGGCCTGGATGGTCCAGATGGTCCCGTTCCACCGGAGTGCGGCGCGGTGCCCCCGGCGGCCGGGATCGCGGCGTGCCGGCGTACTCCAGCAGGTCACTGGCGGTTGTGCTGCCGGAGGCGGGGGCTGTGGCCGTGATGGCCCACCCCTGTCGGGCAGGCGCTGCAGGAGGGTGCCGCCCGCGTGCGCGTTCACCGGCTGCATACCCCGGGACCCAATGGCCGGGGGCCGGGTGGGTCCCGGGCGGTGCCGGCGGCAGTGCAACGGCGCGGCCAGCCGCCGCCTGAGGGCAACCAGGCGTAGGGGCATACCACTTCCTTCCGGGGCATGAGAGGTGATCGTCGACGGCCGGATCCCCGCACGCCCGCCGGACGTCCCCAGCCACGGCGGGCTGCGGCAGGAGGCGGACGGGGCGCCGGCGGAGGGCACCCCGGCCGGCACAGGAGCGGCGCTCACGCCCCAGGAGCACGGGCCTTGCGTTTTTCTTGCCGCGAGCAAGAATCCTGCTGGCGTTCAACCGCAATCACAAGAAAACACATCTTCGCAACAGATAAGTGAGCCTTAACTCCGTGCACGGACTCGACCCCCGCCTGCTCGCGACCCTCGAAGCCGTCGTGCGGCACGGCTCTTTCAGCGCCGCCGCACGCGAACTCGGCTACAGCGCGCCCGCCGTCTCCCAGCAGATCGCCGAACTCGAACGCCGCGCGGGCCTCAGGGTGCTTGAGCGCCGCCCCGTGCGCGCCACCCCGGCCGGCGAAGTCCTTCTCGATGCCGAGCACAGCGTCCGCAACGTGTTGGCGACGGCATCGGCGGAACTCGGCGCCATGCGTGCGGGAACGGCCGGCCGGATCCGGCTCGGCGCCTTCGCCTCCGCCGCCACCAGCATCGTTCCGCAAGCGCTGGCCCGGCTCCACACGGCCTACCCCCATGTGCAGGTCAGCCTCTGCCAACTGGAACCCGGGGCCGGCTACAACCGGCTCAAGCGGGGGGACATGGACCTGGCCCTCAGCTACGACTACGACTTCATCCCCGACCCGCCGCCCCGGATGCTGCGCCGGACGCTGGTCGCACGGGATCCGGTGGTGGCCGTGGTCCCGGAACACCACCGCCTGGCCGACAGGGAGGTCATCGACCTGGCCAGCCTCGCGACCGAAACGTGGATTGCGGCTCCGGAGGCCGCTCTGCGCCTGGAACTGCTGTCCCAGATGGCCCGGACGCCGGGTTTCCAGGCCCGCCTGCAATACGAGGGGGACGACTTCAACACGGTCCTGGGTTTCGTGGCCGCGGGCCTGTGCGTTGCCGTCATGCCGCGACTGGCGCTGGGCCGCGGCAACGCCCGGGTCGTGGCCCGCCCCCTGGCCGGGCCGCAGTTGACGCGCTACATCTACGCCGTCCGCATCGACACCCGGCACGCCCCGCGCGCCGTCCTGGCCCTGGAGGAGATGCTCGCCGCGCAAGCACTGTCCGCGCTCTCCTGAGGCCCTCCGTGCGGCGGGGGCGGCAGCTGGAGGTGAACGGGTTGTGGAGGCAGTGTGAAAAGCAGCCAACTTGACGGCGGCTGCACGCGCGTAGACCACACCGCGGCGCCAGCGTTTTCGGCACCTCCGACTATCGGCCACGATGGCTGAAAGTTAAACTATCGAGTGCCGGGCGCACTACGTTTCCTCTCGGTTGACGTTCCACCGAGAGGAAACCCCTCATGACCGCAGCCGACAGCGCGCCGAGAACGGCCCGTGTCCTCACCGGCTACCGCCCCGAGGACGGCTTCATGGCCGTAGAGCTGAACCCGCCCCCGGCCGAATACGTCTGGCACGACGAGCACGCCGAGCAGCAGGAGCAGCGCTACGGCCCGGGAGCCGGCTACCACCAGTGGCTGGCAGTGGACGCACGCGACGGCGCCGTCTGGTTCGGCGACATCAACTGGCGCGCCTCGCACGACGACCTCAGCAGCCAGCTCCCCGGCCCTCCCCGCAGGGCGCTCGGCGACGAAACCATTCCGGCCCCCGGAGTCATGGTGCAGCTGCTCGGCCACCTGACCCATGACGAACAGCGCGGCTGCTCCTGGCGGTTCTTCACCGCCGAGGAGCTGCACACGCTCGCGCTGCGCATACTGCCCGCCGTGCAGCGGCTCGTGGACTCGCTCCACCGGATCGGGCCGGACGACGAGCTGGAGTGGTCGGCCGAGGCAGCCACCGCCTGGGACGACATCGAGCAGGCCGCGACCCACACCGAGACCCCCTCCGGCGAGCTGTTGTGGCCCGCACCGCGCACGACACCGGCCCCGTCCTGGCGCATCGAGGTCGGCACGTTCCTCTCCATGAACCCCGACCTGTGCGACCCCTCCTGGGCCCTGGCCACGGACGCGGAACTCGACGCCTACGCCGACTACCGTCCCGAGAGCGGCTATGGAGGCGTACCAGGGCGGATGTGCCGCGCCACCGATCAGGAGATCGAGGACGGTTTCACCTTCTACGGCCACCGTGCCGCCCTGTACGCCTACCGGGCCAAGGCGTGCGGCGACCGCACTCCGACGGACGCCCGTGCCTGGCTGGAGACGACAGAGGCCGGTCGGGGCTCCTGGGAGGCGGCCAGGCCCCTCGGAGCCACTCTCGCCGACGTTCCCGACTGCGTGCTGGCGGCTCTGGCCGAAAGGTTCCAGAACGCCGCACACGAGGAGGGCCTGGTCCTGACGGGCCTGAACGCCTATATGCACCGGTTGCGCGCCGAGGAACGCTCCGCCGTCGACCAGCAGCTCGTCTGCGAAGCCGAGGAAGTCGAACGCCTCGAGAACATGCTCAAGGACTTCCGCGCCGCCCGGAACCGCACCGTGACGCGGATCCTGGCCTGGTCCGACGGCCGTAGCGACGGGGAAATCGCCCGCCTGGCGTCCATGCCCGACGCCCACGTCAGCAACTGGCGGGCCCGCCTGACCGACGAACAGATGACCCCCACACCCGCATCCTGAAATCACTGAGCGGCCAGGACGGCGCAACCTCTCCACACCCTCCCCGCCAGGGCGGCCCGGCCATCCACGGCTCTATCGTGGCGCACATCCAGCGGCCCGGTGGCCACTTCAGCCGCTGTGCCGGGGTGACGACACCACATGACACATCCGTGCAGATCCTCAGCTCCGACTGCCACAGCCGGTGCTTGCACCGTGGGCTTCGTTCCTCTCTTGATCACTACCAGTGGCGTCGGCGAGCGGCAACTGCTCGTCTCGTCCGTCTCCGCCAGTCGGGGCAGCCTGACTGCCGGGGCTTTCGACCAGGAAACCGCGAGTGCCTCAGCGAAGTCGGTGCGCGCCAGCGTGGCGGCCATGCCGGCTGCGGTGTGCTCCACGACCGGCTCGGCCCGTATGCGCACCTGCCAGCCGTAGCCAGGATCGGCCGACCCACTCACCTGCTGCGATGGCTGGACGATGCCCCCGCATCACACTCGATGCAACAACCACATTCGCGGTGCTCCACACTCTGCCCAGAGCCCGCGCGACCAGGGCAACGAGGAGGAGGCCCAGATGCAACGGCACGAGGAGAAGTGGCTTGATCATTTCGCCGGGGAGGGTTACGAGGCGGTCGAGCCGCTGGGCTCGGGCATGGAGGGCGCGGTCTACCGACTGGATGACGGGATGGTCGCGAAGGTGTGGGGGGAGCGCTCAGCCCAGGAACTGCGCCGGCTGGGACGTTTCTACGCCCACCTCGACCAGGCGGGGCTGCCGTTCGCGACCCCGCTGTATCACGAGGTCCTTGAGGTGTTCGGCAAGGCGGTGACGGTGGAGCGCCACCTGCCCGGCGTACCGTTGGACGACAAGAGGTTCAGCGGGCCGCAGGAGTGGCCCACCGTCCTGTCGTGCCTGGGCACCGTGCTGGGCGCGTTCGCGGAGGTCCCCGACGCCCCTGAACTGCGCGACCTTCCCGTGATGGCGGAGAAACGAGCGCTCTGGGACGGCAGCGCGAGCTGGTCCCAGGCCCTGTCCACCCTCGTCGACGACAGGGCGGACCGGTTCGGCGACCAGCTGCGGGCAAAAGCAGCCGACTTCGACACCAAACTCGCCCAGTTGCACCGGGCCCTCGCCACCCTCGACGACGTCCGCCCCGCACTGGTCCACGGGGACCTGATCCCCGGCAACATCCTGGTGGGAGCCGACGGGGCACCAGCGGCCGTCCTCGACTTCGGATTCTTCTCCACGGCAGGAGACCCCGCGTTCGACGCCGCCCTGACCGCCAGCATCTTCGACATGTACGGCACCGACGCCCAGGACACCGAAGCAAGAATCGACCGGGAACTGAACACCCGGTTCGGCCACCCCCCGGACCGACTCGCCCTCTACCGGTCCGCCTACGCCGTCATCACCAGCAACGCCTACGACCCGCTCGGCCAGGACGGCCACTTCCAGTGGTGCGCGGACACACTCAACCGCCCATCGGTATCCGAGGCCCTGCGCCGGGCGCCGACGGGGCGCTGAGTGCCGACCCCGGACGGAAGGAAGGAAGGAAGGAAGGTGATGGTCAGTCGCTGATCGGCACCACAATGTCAAGCTGGGCATAGTTCATTCTTGACCCGATGACCGTCCACAACAGCGAACGTGGATGCTCCCAATGAAGCGCCCACTGCCGACGGCGCGGCCATTGGGCAGCTACCGACATATGCCACGGAGCCCCGAGAGGTCTTCCCTCCCAGGGCTCCAGCCTTGGTAGACACTCCAGCGAGCGAAGCCGTCTGCCTACGCGGTCCAGTCGAGCCCGAGTGCGGCGAGCGCGGCTGTCCAGGAGCGGTTTTTCTGATCAGAGCCTGCTGGTCTGAGCTTGGGTGATCAGTTTAATGTGTGGCGTGGTCGCAGGCCTGGGTTCGGGGGAATCGCTGAAGCGGCGTGGCCGTGGCATCCGGTGGTGTTCTGAGCTGGGTCTTTGTCAGGTAATTGGTCGAGTGGTCAGTTGTTGTCATCTGTCTTGAGCGGCGATCAGGCTCAGTGATCGTTGGTATGCGTGTTCGTCTAGCGGGTGACCGGGCAGCTGTGGGTGTCTTCACGTGATGAGGGGCGTTGCGGACCGCGGCGCGCGAGTTGGTGTGGGGATGCATGCTGGTCCGTTGTCTTCTCTTCGGGTGTCAGTGGTCGGCCGTACGCTGCCGGGCATGACAAGGTCAGGATTCGATGCCTCGTACCTGCAGCCGCTGTTTGGGGATGTGGAGAACCTGCGCGGGGATGGTGCGTACCAGCAACTGCCGGCACCGCAGCCTTCGAGCAGCCTCGCGGCTGACGATGCACCGCTGGGTATGTACGCGGCGTCGACGCTCATCCGCAACTCCTACAGCGCCGGGGTGGCGCACGCCGACGCGCTGCGCAGGCTGGTGTTGGCAGGGGAGGTCGATCCGCAAAGTCCGTGGACCCTGATGCGCGGGGCTCTGGAGAACTTCGCTACGGCTGTCTGGCTCTTGGGCGGTAACGATCGCACTGAGCGACGCCGCCGGGCCCTGGCCCTGTGGCGTGAGGACATGCGCAACCGTGCCCAGCACGAGGAGGACACGGACCATGTGCCTGGCCCGGGCGGAAAGAACGGACGCGAGCGTCGTCAGGAGATAGCTGACCTCGCGCTGTCCCTTGGTCTCCCTGTCTCTTCACTCAACAAACCAGAAGCGGGGAAGATCATCGAGGAGGCGGCCCGTGACGCTGGCCTGCGAGCCCGCGAGGTCACCGCCGGCTGGCGTGCCGCGTCAGGCTTCGCCCACGGCCGGTACTGGCCCAACCTCCGGGCCTCCACGTTGGTCGATGCCGCACGCAACAGCCCCGACCACTATCTGATGGCGCTGGTCATCGACGAGACACAGCACCGCCCGCTCACGCAGCACACCCGGGCTCTTCTCCAGCGGCTTCACCACAGGTACGTGGCAAGGGCCACGGCGTACTGACCGGACCACCAGCACTGGGCCCCAGGGGCGAGCGTCCCGGTGCCTGTTGGGCGGAGTTGCCGGGGCTGCTCCTGCCTCCGGGCGTGTCGGCGGTTTGCCTGTTCTCAGCGCGAGGGGAGGCTGGCTGTGGTGAGGAGGTGTTGTTGGTCGGGGTGGAGGAGCCGCCAGGTGCGTTGCTGGTTTTGGAGCCAGCGGCGGGCTGCCGGGTGGTGGGGGTGGGTGTGTGCGTGGTGGTAGGCGCGTTGCCACAGGATGGGCCAGGGAGGGTTCCACCAGGGGTCGATCGTGGCCAGTGTCTGCTGGGTTGTCGTCGCCCAGTGTTTTTGAGTTGTTGCTGTGGCTGCGACCTGGGGTTTCTCAGTTCTTCTGGGGGATGTTCGCGGTGCTTAGGGTGCTCGGAGTGTGGGGCTGGGCGGGGCAGCGTCTGTCTGACCTGCGCATATGCGGGTGCGCAGGTTGGTTGAGCGTGGAGCAGTTCCAGTGAGCTGCTACTTGATGGGACGGGTCAGGCGGTGTCGGGGTTGGTGAGGTCGTCGTAGGTGAGGGTGACGCGGGTGGCTTTGCCGGCTTTGCTGGCGGTGGTGGTGGGTGGCAGGACGCGGACATGGATGAAGTAGACGCGGACGCCGGAGAGTTCGGTGTAGGGGGGCCAGGCTCCGGGGGTGCCGTCAGTGGGGAGTCCGAGGAGCTTGTCGGTGATGTTGTAGATGACAAGGTAGGCGGTGTGCTGCCCGTAGTCGTGGGCGTACTTGATGACTTGGTGCAGTCCTTTGACGAGGTAGCCCTTGCCGCGCCCCTTGCCGTCGAAGATCTTGCCGTCGCAGACCAGGGGGTCACGGCCGTCGAGGTCGCCGATGAGGTCGGCTTCGCCAGAAGCTGAGCGAGGCTTGGCGTGGGTGATGTGGTCACCTTCGAGGAAGAGGAAGCGCTGCAGGTCGAGGTTGTAGACCTCTTCGCCGTTGGCGCGGTCGGCGTCGAAGCGGGTGTAGAGCTCTTCGCGGTCGAACCACTCGATGCGGGTGCGGTAGCGCTCGAGGGTGTGCAGGATGCTGCTTTCGGCGCCGACGCGTTCGCTGAGGAAATCGAACAGGGGCTGCAGGATGTCCTCGGCGAACTCTCGCCAACTGTCCTGATGGCGTTTTTGCATGCTGTAACCGATCGCGGTGCGCAGCCCGACGTCGGGGTTGCTCGCTTCCTTGGAAGCGATGTCCTGCATCAGCTCCCAGATGAGGACGGCTCGCCCTTGCTCGGTTCGGCTGGGCCAGACGAACCGGCCACTGCGGGTTAGTCCGGTGCGGAACCGCTCCCGGTCTACACCTGGCTCTGCCCGGGACGCCTCTTCGAGGAGGCCTTTGAGGGCTGGTTGGCTGTTGATCCAGGTGACGGCGAGGTGGACTTCGTGGCTGGCGCTGGAGTAGGGCGCGGTCATGAGTTTGCGGAGGCGTTCACGTACGGCGACCTGGAGGCGCTGCTGGTACTTCACCGGAAGAGGCCTTTCAGAGCTTGTGCGATCTGCTGCTGGACGGCGTCGCCCGCGTTCTGCGCGCTGCCGGTCTCGTCGACCAGCCAGATGTGGGTGTAGCAGCAGGGGCAGGTCACGGCGGTCTGGGCCACGATCTCCGAGTAGCGGACCCACATCAGGTAGCCGCAGGCGGGGCAGGCCGTCTCGAGGTCCGCGCTCAGGAACTGTGTCGCGAGGGAATCGCCCATGGCGGGATTGTTCCGTATGGGTCTGACAGTGGCGGTGTTGTTGGTTCTATACGGGGTGGATGCCGATACCAGAGAGAAGCTCCCGCTGGGTGTGGTGGAGGGTGTTCCAACGGGTGCGTTGCTGTTCGGTCCATCGCTGGAGGGCAGGGGAGTGGGCCTGGCCGGTGTGGTGGTTCAACTTCGCCTGCTCGTAGATGCGTTGCCAGATGCTGGGCCAGGGTGGGTTCCACCAGGGGGCGATGGTGTCGAGTGCCTGGCTGGTGGTGGGGGCCAGGCGTCCTTGTCGGGCTTTGCGGCGTGTTTGTACGAGCCAGTCGCCCAGGGCGAAACCGTCGTGGCGGGTGTCTTTGCTGCAGGAGAGGTGGCCGTGGAGGGCGGCGTAGGCGCGGGCGTGGGCGAGGCCTGGGCTTACGGGGTAGACGCGGCTGGTCCGGCGGCGGGCGGCGGCTTCGGGGGTGATGTCCAGGTCGGTCAGGAGTTGTTGCTGTTGGGGGCGTAGGTGGGGCCAGGCGGCGTGTTGTGCTCTGATCCAGGTTCGTACGTCGGCCGGGACACCGTGGGGGCGGGTTTGTGTGGTGCGGGCGCGGGTGCAGGCACGCTGCCAGGCCAGGTCCCAGGGCGGGTTCCACCATGGGTCGATCGCCGACAGGGCCAGCGCGCGGGGCGAGGGGCTGCCGTGACGTAGCTGACGGGCGCGGTCTTTGCTGCGCTGGTTGGACAGCCACTGCCCCAGCTTCAGCCCGTCCTGGACGGTGTCGGTGGTCGCGGTCACCAGCGTGCCGTGGGCGTCGGCGAAGGCGCGGGCACAGGCGAGGACACTTTGGAAGTGGGTGGCCATGTGCTTGCGGCGGGGCCGGGCGGCCCGGACGGCCTCGGGGGTGAGGCCGATGCTGGCCAGGAGGCGCTGCTGGCCGGGGTGCAGGGTGTCGTAGCCGGCACATTGGTTGTACAACCATTCGCCCAGGCCGAAGCGGGTGGTGGGGAAGCCGTGTTCGGGCCGCAGGGCTCCGTGGGCGCGGGTGTGGTCGCGGGCTTGGTAGTAGAAGCGCTGCCACATCACCGTCCACGGCGGCCGCCACCACGGGTCCAGTGCCTCGAGTTCCGCGACGTGTTCGGGTGGCATCGCGGCGAATTTCCGTTGATTCTTCAGCCACGTGCCCAGCGCAAATCCGTTGAACCGGCTGTGGATCGGTGCGGCGAGGTGGCCGTGGACGGCGGCGTAGGCGCGAGCGTGCGCCAGACCGGTGGTGAACGCCTGATCCGACCTGTGCCGAAGCCCCAGGTGCAGCCGCATACCAACCGCGGCCTTCTCCGGCTGCTGCGTGGCGTTGCGGTCTTCGACCCCACGCACAAACTCTGGCTGATCGGCAATCACCGCCCGGAGGTCGGCACCGGCGGCTTCGCCTTCTGGCGTCGTATGCGTCTGATTCCCTTCGAACGCGTCGTCCCCGACGACCGCAAGATCGACAACCTCGCCGACATCCTCGTCACCGAGGAAGGCCCCGGCATCCTCACCTGGCTTATCGACGGTGCCCGCCGTTACCTCGCTGGCGACAAGGACCTCACCGGGCCCCAGCGCGTGCGTATCGCCACCACCGCCTACGCCGAGACCGAAGACCACACCGGCCGCTTCTTCGACGAATGCTGCACCCTCGGCCCCGACCAGCGAGCCGAGCAGACCAGCGAGATGATCCTGTCCAACTCCCGCAAGTACTACCCGGGCATCGGACTGCTCGCCGAGGAGGAGAGGGCATGAGCTCCCTGATCACCGAAGACGAGATCAGCCACGAAATCGACCTCGTCTGGCTCGAGGACACCACCGCTCTCGACTACGTCCGCCAGAGCCTGGACCGCCTGCCCACGCGCCGAGGAAAGCCCGCCTATCACCGCGACGGACGCATGGTCGGCTACGCCATCCTCGGCCCCGCAGCAAAAGCCTCACGTTCCTCCGGTACCTTCCGCCGCCGCGTCTTCTGGCTCCTGCCCCACGACCGCGACACCGACCCCGACGGCCTCTACGCCACCGGCGCCCCCGCCGAAGCCGTCGACCCGCGCACCCTGGCCGCCGGGATCAAGGGCAGCAAGACCGAGCGCTCCGAAGGCGGGCCGCCTTTTACCGCCATGCGGGAGCTGGGCATAACGCTTCCACTCTGAAGGGCCCGTCCCTGCCGGCCGGGCCTCACGCTGGGCTGCCCCTGCAGTGGCACGCTGGGCTGCCATACAGGTCAGTATCTCTGCTTCTATCCCGCACCGTTTAGCACACCAGTCCCGCTGTGCGATTTTCTGATCACCCACTGTCAGTGGTCTCTGCAACGCTCGCCGCAGCCCCGACTCCTGTCGGAGCTGCGGCAAGGCGCCGCTTTCCAAGCACAGCGAGGAGAGACGCAGTTGACCACCCTGAACCCCACCGTGGAGCAAGCAGCCGCGGTCGACGCATTCGCTACTGGTACCGATTTGGTGCTGCAGGCGGGGGCTGGCACCGGCAAGACCTCGACGCTTGAAATGCTGGCGGCATCCGACACCGGGCGCCGCGGGGTATATGTGGCCTTTAATCGAGCTGTCAAAGACCAGGCCGCCCGGCGCTTCCCACCAAGCGTGAAGTGCTCTACCGGCCACGGACTGGCCTACGGAGCCGTTGGCCGTCGCTACAAGCATCGCTTCGGGGGCGCGCGGACCCCGGCCTGGAAGACCGCGGAGCTCCTCGGACTGAGGAGCAGCCTGACCATCGGACAGTGCACGTTTACGACGAACAATCTCGCCTATATCGTCAAGGAGACCGTGCTCCGGTACTGCCAGTCGGCCGACCGAGAGCTGTCGGAGCGCCACGTCCCCAAGCAGCGAGGCGCGGAAGATCCTCAGATCCACCGAGTCCTGGCGAGCGCTGTGCTGCCCTACGCACAGCGCGCATGGCGCGACCTGCAGCGCCCGGACGGGGACAAGCTACGAGTCGAGCACGACCACTACCTGAAGGTGTGGCAGCTCACCGACCCCTACATTCGGGGCGACTACATCCTTCTCGACGAGGCCCAGGACACCAATCCAGCCCTCGAGTACGTCCTCAAGCTGCAACGTGACCACGCCCAGCTCGTCCTCGTCGGTGATTCCGCCCAGCAGATCTACTCCTGGCGCGGTGCCCGCGACATCATGACCGGCTTCGACGGCACCCACCTGACCCTGTCACAGTCCTTCCGGTTCGGGCCCGCCCTTGCCGCCGAAGCAAACCAGTGGCTTACCTTGACCCGCTCCCCACTGCGGCTCACCGGCCACCGGGCAACGCAGACCCGAGTCGCACCGACCGACAGCCCAGAAGCCATCCTGTGCCGAACCAATGGCGGTGCCATGGCTGAGGTCCTCCACCAGATGGACAACGGCAAGTACGTCGCCATGGCCGGCGGCGGAGACACGCTGCGAAAGCTGGCTGTGGCCGCCCGCGACCTCAAATCAGGAAAAGGCACCCGTCACCCGGAGCTGTTCTTGTTCAAGTCCTGGGGCGAGCTCCAGGACTACGCCGAGAACGATCCAGCAGGCGCAGACCTCCTGCCCTGGGTCGACCTCGTCGACGACCTCGGCACGGAAGCAGTCCTGGAAGCTGTCGACCGCCTCGGCGCCGAGAACGCATGCGACGTAACGGTCTCTACCGTCCACAAGGCCAAAGGCCGCGAGTGGCCCTCCGTACGGATCGGCGAGGACTTTGCAGAACCCGAGCCTGACGCGCTGGGTCGCCCAGGTCCGATTGCCGTCGGCGAGGCACGCCTGGCATACGTGGCGATCACCCGAGCTCGCCACCACCTCGACATCGGCGGCCTGGGATGGTTCAAGTCACACCCCCAAGCCATGGAGGCTCAAACGAAACTGATTGCTGCGAGCGACTGAACGTTCCGCACTACGTCCTGTTGTCGAGCCGGAGCTGGTCACCGATGTCCAAGCCAGCAGTGGTACTCACTGGGATCCGCTCCGGCTCGGGCGGCCCGCACCGACCGCGTTCCCGAGCAGAGGGGCGGCGGCTGGCTCTTGCGCTTGCACTGTGACCCGGCAGGCGCTTTTGCGGACGGCTGGGTAAGCCGGGGCCTGCCGGTGAGCGGGCGGTCCGAGGGCGTCGGCACCCTTTGGTGAAGGTACCAGGCCCTCAGCAGGCTGACCCCGAAGTCATGGTCACCGTCAACGGGCAGGCTGTGAGCGCCGCGACGGTATCGGCTGCTCCTGCCTGTGCTGAAGGCGGATCTTCTGGGAAGTCGTTGATGGTGTGGGATTCGCGGTTATAAAATAACCGCCATGCTCACACCTGAGGATGCGTCATACATCACGCGGGCCACTGAAGGCCTGTCTTCGCCCCTCTATGAAGCGCTTGACTCCGGCTACATCGCCGCCCACGGTCATTACAACGATTCCGGCATGATCGGCAACGGCTATACCAAGGGTCGTACCGACCTCGTCCGTGATCACATACGCCGCTTCATCGAGTGTCGCTACGCTGACGGGCTCGACCTCGGCGGCTGGGAGCCCGTCCAGACTTCCAGTGGGCGCCTGCATCTGCGTCGCGGGACGATGACCTTGCGTGTCCTGCACGCCACCCCCTACGAGGTCGTGCCGGCGCCTGGCCGGAACAAGGCCCGGATCACCTACTATGAGAATCGAACGCTTGAGCTGTTCGGGGTGGAGGTCAGCAACCTGATCGCGGTCTGGCTCTCTCCGCCCGGAGAGGGCGGAGAGATCTCGGTCCGCATCGTTCGCCCGATAGGTGAATGGAAGCCGGGTCGCTCCGCCAAGTTCGACCTGTACTACGAGCTCCCCCGCAACACTGAGTCGTTCGCCGACTGGGAGTTCATCCCGGACGACAAGGGCATCGCACTGCCCTTCGAGTTCGACGAAGACGTGCGCGAAGAGGGTGAAGGAAGTGGTGCGTGATCCAGCCGAGCGCATTCGGACCCTGAGGTCCCTGATGGGCCTAACCCAGGGGGAACTCGCGCAGGCTGCTGGAGTCTCGCAGCCGTTGATCTCGCAGATCCAAAAGGGTCTTAAGCCCGTCAGTGACGACGTCCTCACACGCATCGCCGTGGCGACCGGCACTCCTATGTCGTTCTTCGACGTGGACCCTTCCGATCTGCCCGCTGACACACTGGCCTTTCGTAAGCGGGCCAGCGCCTCCGCCAAGGAGGTCGCTCGGGTAGAGGCGACAGTCAGAGAGGCGTACCGGGTTGCCGTACGTCTCATGGCCGAGACCAAGGTCCGCCGGACCACCCTGCCCGCGGCCGAAGGCACCCTCACGGCCGAGGACATCGAATGCCTCGCCGATCAGACCCGCGCCGCGATGGGCGTTGCCTCGGACGGAGTGATCGGGCACGTCATCCGCGCCTGCGAACGGGCAGGTATCCCCGTGGTCCCCTTGACCTTCCTGGACTCCGGCGGCGCTGGAGAGGAAGCCGTGGTGGGACACTCCGGCGTCTCCTGCTGGAACGGCACTGCGGAGCCGTGCCTGATCAGCTACTTCTCGGCCGGTACTGGCGACAGGCAGAGGTTTACTACCGCCCATGAACTCGGACACCTCGTCCTCCACCCCCACCGACGGGCCGGCCTGGACCCCAAGCAGGCCGAGGCCGAGGCGCATCGCTTCGCAGGCGCGTTCCTGCTCCCCCGCGAGCGGGCGGAGGAAGCATTCTCCGGCCCCCTGATGCTCCGTGAATTCGCCGTACTCAAGCAACGCTGGGGCATTTCCATCCAGGCCCTAATCAACCGCGCTCACGACCTGGGCCACATCGACCAAGCCCGCCGCGAGAGCCTCTGCAAACAGCTTGCCGCCCGGGGCTGGCGAACTAACGAGCCCGTCGTTGTGCACCCGGAGCAGCCGACCCTCCTCCGGGCCATGCTGGGCCGCAAGTACGGTGAGCCGCCATCCGTGATCCAGGCAGCCGAAGACCTAGGACTCCACCCGGTCCTGATGCGATCCCTTGCACCGGACATGGCAGCCGATCCGGCTCCACGTCGAGCTGCCCCTGTGATCAGCCTCGGCGACCGTCGCCGCAGGGGAGCGCACCTTCAGGTCCTCTGACACCGGCCGACCGCCTCGCCTGCGCTTGATGCTCTGCCCGGGGAGCGGGTCCTCGATCTGAGCCACCAGCAGCGTGGCCCCATGTAGGTGCGAGCGTGGCTCTGAGGCGTTCGAGGCGCTGCAAACCAGGCGAAAACGACCTCTTAGAGGTCGTTTTCATCGGTGAAGTCTGTTTGATCCCAACTCTCGTCGCCCCTGAAGGGTGAGCCCTGAGGCTCTGGTTGCCAACGCGGCTGGTGCGGCTACCGGGAGTTCGCACTACCCGTCTCATCCCAAGGAGTACCCGCATCAGCGATCACTCCCGTCGCGCCGGCTGCGAGGCTGAGACGCATGAGGTGTGAGTACGGCTCTGAGGTGTGCGATGCGACGCAAACCAGAGGAAAACGACTTCTTTAGACGGGCGCAGACATCGACAGGACCTGCGCCCTGGTGGCGTCGCTCTGGCTGCGGCGCTCGACCGCACTCGCGACGATTATCCGGCTATACCGCTGGTCCCTGGGCAACGGCCCTGACGGAGATCCCTGTGACGCTGAGCTGTAGGCGGAGCTGGGAGCCCCCTCATTGTGCGCACCCATGATGATCCCCTGGTGGCTTTTAGCAGTACGCCCATGAGCGCATGGCGCATGGCAGGATCCGTATCGGTATGATATCGAGGTCAACAGAGTGCGACTTTTCGTAGGGGCATTTCAAGCGATGTTGTTCGACCCGGAAGTGAAGGAAGACGCCGACCGTGCCAGGTGGGAGGTGACGCCATATGTGAACGTGGGGCCGCTCTTTTTTGGAATGAGTCACGAGCAAGTTATTTCTGCGTTGTCTGCTGGCGATCCCACGGACAGCGGGTATCCGGCACCTGGCGAGTTTGCCTCTTTCTATGATGCCGGAGTGACGGTCTACTACGGGAGTGGGGGGAATTTGGCTGGTGTGGCGATCAGCCCTTTCCTAGGACCGCATGTCTTCCTTGGAGACTTCCGGCTCACTCACCGTCTACCGTCGGAGATTGTGGGCTGGATGGAGACTGGATCGCCCGGGTCGTTCCGCCTCAACCAGCGCTGCGAGCCGTACTTCGAAGAGATCGGCCTTCTAATCCGCGGTCAGCAGGGCGGGGATTTCCTTCGCAGTCGCCCAGTCTTCATCGGTACTGAGTGGGCCGATCGGTTCGGGGATCTTCAGGAAGGGCCAATTCCGGCGCGCGAGTGGGAAGAATATTAAGAGCGCATGACAAAATAAGACGCCCCTGGCTGGCGGTTCTCGCGCTGGGAACCGTTTGCCAGGGACGTCTCGATTATTTCAACTAACTGCTAGGCTGTTAGGAGATGGGCATCTTTTGCCGTCAGGGTCACTCTACTGCACGTCCGAAGATCGTCTTCGGCGTCAGGGCGCCCTGCTTATTTTTATACCAGACTTTCATGGTGGACCCGACCGGCAGGATCTCTGCAACGACGTCCGGACAGCTGCCGAACCCGGTGCATATGTAGTCCTGATTGATGACCACGGTCGCGTCTTTTACCTTGTTCTGTCTCATCCAGGCGGCGAACTTTGGTTCTGCGTGACTGGAAGAAGGAAGTCCCTTGAATCCGGGGAGGCTGGTCTGCCTCTTGTATCGGGGTGACTTCTTTATGTATTCGAGACCGAGTTTAAACAGGTCGTCTCCCTCGCCGCTTTGCAGCTGAGGGCCGATGTTCTTTCCTGCGGAGTCGAATATTTGCCCGGTCGTCTTGCGTAGGTCGGCCATCTCGCCGAGGGCCTTGATTGCCCATACCGGGCATGCCGAATTGTGAACCAGGACGGGTGTCGTGCCTGCGAATACATAGAATGTATGCAGGTCGTCGACGGTGAGGTTGTAAGTTCGGGCGTATTTCGTGTGAGGGAGGTTCTTCTCGACGGTGACAGTGGTTCCGTCGAACGCCCGAAGGGTCATGCCAGCCCGGAGGTTGGCAGCCTTCACCCAGTCTCTCTGTGAGGGCGACCAAAATGGGTGCTCATGCGTTGCAGTGAGCTGTTCCGAGCCGTTCGGGGTCTTTATTGTGAGTTCGTTGAATTGCTTGTCGTGCTCAGAGACGATGACGTCAGTTACCGTGCGTGGGCCGGTCTCCCCGGTCAAGGGGTCAGTGGCGGCTACCTGATCGCCGACCTTGACGGACTCGATGTTCTTCTGAGAGCTGTCCGCCATGAGCACCTTGGTGCCGGGAAGGAAACACTGAAGGCATTCAGTGACATTGCTGTACCGGGTACCTTTGAGGAGGTCCTTGATACCATCGGCGCCCTTCTTGGCAAGCTTGAGCTTGCCAACGGGAAGGATCGAGATGACAGCCATGCTGCAGCTGCCGAAACTCGGGTCCTTGGCACACTTCTTGGCATCGTTGAGCCCATAAATCTCCCAGACGACCTCCTTCATGGTGGGGTCAATGTCCGGCATTTTGAAGTAGTACTCGTCTGAACCGCCGGCGACGGCGTACATGCACGGAGGCAGGTTATCTCGCGCCGGGTACGGGATGCAGGGCTTCTTTTTCTGCCTCGCCTGCTCCTTCTTGCGCTGTTCTTCGGCCTTGCGACGGGCCTCGGCCAGTTCGGCTTCGCGCTTCTTGACTACCTCATCCCACGCCTTGGAAGCCTGGTTTTTGGCTTCCTCCGAGCTCCTGTTCGCCGCCAGTGCGGACTCGTGGGCTTCCTGTTTTGCCTCTTCAGCCAGAGCGGCAGAGTCGCGCGCGTAGCTGGCGGAGAATTCGGCTTGTGCAGCGGACTCTTCTGCGGCTGCAGCGTCCTGGTCGGCGCGGTTGGCAGCGTCGCGAGCCGTGGAGGCGGACTTGGCTGCCTGGCTGGCAGAGGTTTCCGCCTTGGCGGCAGACTCGGCGGCTTGCTTGGCGTAGTCCTTGGCCTGATCGGCGAAGCTCTTGGCTTCAGCGGCAGCCTTATCGGCTTCGATGGAGGCACTCTTGGCTTCGGCGGCGGCCTTGGCCGCGAGCCAACGGTTCTGCTGGGCTTTGGCGGCGACAATGTCGGCTTCGTGGATCAGCTGCTGGACCTGGTTGACGTGCGTCGCAGTGAGCTGGTCCTTGCGGTCGGCCATGTATTGGCCGACCTGGATGAAGTCGTGCAACTGGTCGGCTGGGCCGTCCAGGGCGGCGCGGGCGGCGGCCTCCATCTCGGTGTCGGCCCCGGCGGCGTTCATCAACTGCCCCGCGATGACCCGTTCGTCGATGATACGCGCCTGGTACTGACCTGTAGTAAGGAAGGAGCTCAGGGCCTGGGGACTACCGTCGGTCAGTGCGGCCTTAGCCGCGTCTTTGACGCTGGGCCCACCTTCGTTGCTGATCTTTCCGATGATGATGCGGTACTCGACGTTGGCGGCCGCGTACTGACCGGTGGCGTAGAAGGTGCGGATCTCGTCCGGGGTGCCCTCCAGCGCCTTGGCCGCAGCCGTGCGCACCTCCTGGTAGGGGCTTGCAGTGGCAAGGTCAGCGACCTGCTTGCGGACCTCCTCCTGCTCGGCCTGCCTGGCTCCGGTGCGCAGATAGGCCAGGACATCATCGTCAGTGCCGGCCAGGGCCTGGGCGGCGGCTTCCTGGCGCCAGGAGCCGAAGTGCTTGAGCGCGCGCAGTGCCACCGCGCGGCCCTGAGTGGCGATCACCTTGGGGTTGGCGTCAGGCTTGTCGGCCTGGACGGCCAAGGCAGCGGTGTCGTCCTCGATGGCCTTGCCTTCGAGGAGCGCCTCTGCCGACTGGGCGGTGAACTCGTCGACAGCCACCTTGCGGGACTTGGCGCGCTCGATCGCGGCCGCGCGGCGGGAGGCCAGATCGGTCTTCTCGGTTTCGCGGGCCAGAGCAAAGACCTTCTTGGCGGTGGTTACCGCTGTGGTCGCCGCGTCGGCTGCGGCTTTGGCCGCATCTGCGTATTTCTTGGACTGGTCAGCCGCAATGGCCGCCTCACCGGCATGCTTGGCAGCTTCTTCGGCCGCCTTGGCGGCGTTCTCGGCATGCACCGCGGCGGAGTTGGCCGCATCGCGCGCCTCGCCTGCTGCCTGAGCGGACTTGCGGGCCAGGCTCTCGGCCGTGGCGGCCGCACGATTGGCCTCCAGCGCATGACGGCGGGTCTCCGCGGCGGCCGCCCGTGCTCTGTCGGCATCGGCCCCGGCGGCGGCCGCAGAGTCGGCGGCCTCATCGGCGGCGCTGGCCGCCTCGTTGGCGTTGGCACTGGCGCTCTTGGATGCGTTGGCTGCCTCGGCCGCCTTGAGAGATGCCTGGCCGGCCTTCTCGGCGGCATCAGCAGCCCGCTTGGCGCCAGCAGCTGCCTCACGCGAGACGGTGGCGGCCTTCTTTGCGTCCTCGGCCTTGCCGGCGTCGTTGGCAGCCTCAGAGGCGGCGTTGAGAGCGCGGGCAGCGGCGTCGGCCGCGCCGATGGCGGCGTTTGCGGCCTGTGCGGCGGCCAGGGCGGCGACGCGGGAAGCTCGGTTTGCGGCGCTGGCCGCGTCGACCGCCCGCTGGGCGGCTTCGGCTGCGCCCCGGGCCGCATTTGCAGCCTGCCGGGCCTTCTGGGCGGCCCTCTTGCTGTCCTTGCCGGCGGCCTCGGCTTCGCGGGCCGCGTCCTTGGCGGCTTCCTTGGCTAGTGCCGAAGCCGTGACTGCGCGGTCCTTGGCTTCGATGGACGCCTCGGTGGCTGCCGCAGCCTCAGCACCGGCCTTCTCCGCCTGCTCTGCAAGCTGCGCGACGTTAGCGTATTCCTGATCGCGGCTGCGGGCCACGAACTGGCCCACCTGGAGGAACTCAAGGACGTCGTCCGGGGTGCCCCGCAGCGCTACCTTGCCAGTGGCTTTAACGTTGGGGCCACCGGCGTTCATCAGCTTGCCGACCTCAACCCGGTTATCGATCTCCCGGGCCTGGTACTGGTCGACGTTGATGAAGCGGGCGACGTCCTCGGGTGTCCCCTGCAGAGCCTTGGTACCGGCGTCCTTGACGCCCTTGCCGCCCGCATTGATCAGCTTGCCGACCTCGACTCGCTGATCGATCTGCAGCGGTTCCTGCCAGCCGTCCTTGAGGAAAGCCTTTACATCTGCCGGGTTCTGTGACTTCAGCGCCGCGATGCCGGCCTTGCGCACCGAGGGGCCGCCCGCGTTGATTACACGGCCGACCTCGATCCGGTCATCGATCCGCTGGATACCGTCGCTGCCCTTGAGGAAGTTTGCGATGTCCTCGTCGGTGCCCAGCAGCGCCTTCTCCGCTGCCTCCTTGATCCCGCTGCCGCCAGTCTGCCACTGGTAGAGGACGGACCCGCGGTCCTGTGAGGAGTAGGAGTGCGGCTCGCCAGCGGCGAATGCCGGGGTGCTGCCCAGCAGACTTGATACCAGCGCGGTGGACAGCAGTGCCGCGTACGTGGCTCGCCGGACTTGGGGTCTAGGCCGGCTGGTACGTGGTGTTGGCGGGTATTGCGCCCTGGTGAAGCGCAGTAGGTGTTTCACCTGCTTTGTTCCTTTCGGGTTGGGCGCGATCCGTTGCGGCTGCCCATCCGTAAAGCAATGAAAGATCCATGAATGCCCGTTTTGGCGTGAAGAGGCGGAAGAGATGCGACTGCGAAGGCAGGGCCGGCAGGCGCGACTGCCGCCGCCGGTCAGCCGCAACGCCCCCTGGTCAGGACCTAGTTAGGGGCGCGCTCGAGTAGATCTTACATATGTTTTACTTATGTAAAACCCATAGGTCACTTGTGTGGCCAGACTTCATGGTTGTGAGGATTCTGCGATGATGTCCCGTATCCGCAAGACGCTTCTATTGGGTGTTGCCGGTGTAGTCACGGCATCAGCAGTTGGCGTTGCCGTCGCCCAGGCTGCCCCCCATACGGCGGCCCCTGCAGCCGCTTCAACCGCAGCTGCTGACATGCCTTCGACCGTCGAGAGCTTCGCCTACCCCGGTGCGGCGAAGATCGTTCAGGACCAGCAGATCACCCTTAAGCGAGGTGACGGCCATATCCTGCTCACCGACTGCAGCCTGAAGCACGACATCCAGGTCGAATCTCGCATCGGCAAGAACTACTACTGCTTCAGTGTCAGCGGTAAGCAGGGGTTCCTGACCCTAGAGCTGCCCGACGTCTACTTCCTGTGGAACAAGGAGCTCCCTGTCCAGGCCAAGGTCACTGCCGATGGCGAGACGACGGTCGTGAACGCTCCCGCCGCCAAGCCAGGCCAGGAAAACCTCACCCACATCGGTGAGACGAGCAACTCCGGCAAGCCCTCCGTCCTCCTCGAACTCCGCGTCACTGGCTGAGCTAGCGCGTAGGGCTTCGGTGGCCTGCGGGCTGCCAGTCCACCTTGACCGCCGCACCATCAGTGGCGGGCTGCACTTGCGGCCCAGCAACGACACCTCCTCGAGCCCCCCACCCCCGGCCGGTAGTGGCGCGCATGCCCTCGGCCGCAGGCCAGCTGTCCTTTAGCTGGCCCACCCCGAAATCTTTTCGAAGGACTTCTTGATGTCTGGAATACGTTCACGCACTGCGTGGACAACATGCCTGCTCGCCGTCGCCACGACCAGCGGTCTCTTCGCTACGACTCCTGCTACAGCCTTGACCGGGAATGACGCGAAGAGCGGCGATTTCGCTTTCACTGCGAAGCTGAATATCGGTGAGGCGGCTTCATGTTCGGGCGCGCTCGTCGATGCCCAGTGGGTGATTACTGCCGCGTCATGTTTCAGTGACGGCGGCAAGCCGGTCCTGGCCGGCAAGCCCGCAGTGACGACCACCGTCACCGTCGGCCGTACGGACCTCACCCAATCCAGCGGCAGCCTGCAGGAAGCCGTGGAGCTCGTCCCGCGTCCAGACCGTGATGTAGTGATGGTCAAACTCGCCCACCCCGTACCCGAGACACAGGCCAAACCAGTCAAGGTTGCCACTAAGGCCCCGAACGTCGGTGAGCAGCTACAGGTCGCCGGGTTCGGCCGGACGAAGACCGAGTGGGTGCCCAACAAGCTGCACACCGGCACGTTCACCGTCGAGTACGCTGACCCCGCCTCCATCGGGCTTAATGGCTCTGGGAACTCGGTGATGTGCCAGGGCGACGCTGGTGCTCCCGCGCTGCGAGGTACCGGGGACAGTGCCGAGCTCGTCGCGCTCAACAGCCGCTCTTGGCAGGGTGGCTGCCTCGACACCGACCCGTCAGAGACCCGTACGGGAGCGCTCGACACGCGCGTGGACGACATCACCGGCTGGATCAAGCAGGTGCTGTCCCTGCCCAAGCGGTATGTGACCACTACCGGTGACTTCGACGGCGACGGCAAGGCCGACGTCGCCATGCTCACTGACTACGGTCTGTCGAAGGACGGCAAGAGCCAGGCTGCTCTGTGGGTCCACACTGCCAACGGTGAGGGCTTCAAGGAGCCGCGCGTGGTATGGGAAACCGGCGCCGGGACACTCGACAGCTGGCGCTGGGATGGCAGTAAGCTGACGTCCGGCGACTTCAACGGCGACAAGAAGACCGATCTCGCCGTCCTCTACAGCTACGGCAAGTCCAGCGACGGTGTCAGCAAGACCGGTCTGTGGACCTTCACCAGCAACGGAAAGGGCTTCGAAGCTCCCCAGAAGGTCTGGGAAAGCGGCTCCGGTGCCTGGAAGAGCTGGAACTGGGAATCCAGCAAGGTGACCGCCGGCGACTTCAACGGTGACGGCAAGGCCGATCTCGCCGTTCTCTACGGGCTCGGCAGGAACGCGCAAGGGCGCAACGAGACCACGCTGATGACCTTCACTAGCAACGGCAACGGCCTCAGCGCCCCCGTCAAGGTGTGGGAGAGCGGCACGGACAGCTGGAACTGGGACTCCAGCAAGCTGACGTCCGGCGACTTCAACGGCGACGGCAAGGCCGACCTCGCCATTCTCTACGGCTACGGCAAGACTAGCGACGGCCGTAACGAAGCCGCGCTGTTCTTCACCTCCAACGGCGACAACGGTTTCAGCAAACCCCGCAAGGCATGGGACAGCAACGCGTGGACGAGCGGCGGGCGCAGCTGGAACTGGGACTCCAGCAAGGTCACCGCT
>NZ_JAIXMK010000135.1:0-3654 GCF_020328095.1 Streptomyces sichuanensis | reverse complement strand
GGGCGCAGCTGGAACTGGGACTCCAGCAAGGTCACCGCTGGCGACTTCAACGGCGACGGCAAGGCCGACGTCGCTGTCCTCTATAACTACGACAAGGTCGACGGCCGCAACAAGAGTGCCCTGTGGGTGTTCTACGGAACCGACACCGGCTTCCGCGACCCCGTTAAGTTCTGGGAGAGCGGAGTCCCGGGCTCCATCGACGGCTGGAACTGGAACTCCAGCGAGCTGACCGCCGGTGACTTCAACGGCGACGGCAAGGCCGACATCGGAATCACCTACGACTACGGCCAGAGCGCTGACGGCCGCAACGAAACCGCGTTGTGGACCTTCACCAGCAAGGGCGACGGCTTTAACGAGCCCCGCAAGGTCTGGACGAACAAGCTGTAGTACGGATCCTCGATGATGGTGTGTTTCCTGGGGACGTTGAGGTGGCCTTCGCGGACGTGGTACTGCTACCGGGCCGCCGCGGAGGACAGCGGCGCGCCGGCGGAATCTTGGTCACACCTCTAAGTGCCGGTGCCCCGGGCGGTCTCTCCCCGGGGCACCGGCATACGGGGTTTCGTGCACCCGCTCCAGCCAACGACACAACGCCGAACGATGTCACGCTGGGGGAGCGGCCCAAGGTCCCAGTGCTTACACGCACCTCAGTGCGATGGCGCTGGGCCCGGGCCAGCGAAGGGCCCCCGGCCGCACGCAGCGACCCGGGGCGCGTCCGACCACGTCAAGCCGCCGCCCAGTCGAGTCCGAGTGCGGCGAGCGCGGTGAGCTTGTCGGTGGTGAGCTTCGCGCGCCTGGTCTTGCTGTTGCTCAGGAATACCCCGAGCTTGAC
The DNA here is from genome assembly GCF_020328095.1 of Streptomyces sichuanensis. Taxonomy (NCBI): domain Bacteria; kingdom Bacillati; phylum Actinomycetota; class Actinomycetes; order Kitasatosporales; family Streptomycetaceae; genus Streptomyces; species Streptomyces sichuanensis. The sequence continues at coordinate 2,825 of NZ_JAIXMK010000135.1, read as the reverse complement.
CTCGCTGCCGTCCTCCAGCCGTTCTACGTGGGCCCTGGGGACCTTCACCGAGCCCGTGCGGGCCTTGTACTGCGCGAGGGCGGCAACGCCCCGCTCGAAGGCTCCCAAGCCTGTTTTGGGGGCCTTGGCGGGTGCCTCCTGCTCTGGGGGCAGCGGCGTGATGCTGATCGCCTCGAGAAGCTCGCGCTGGCCGTCCTTCAGGTCCTGCCAGATGGTGTGCTGGCGCTGCTTGGCCAGCCACTTGCCGATGTCCATCCCGTGTACGGTGACGCCGGGCAGGACGTCGGCCTGGCGGCCCTCTTCGTCGGCTACCAGTTCGCGCAGGGCGGCGTAGTGCCGCTGCCAGTCCGCCGGCCACTCGGGGTTCCAGTACGGGTCTACGGCCTCCAGCGCGGCCTTCCACTCGGGGTGGCCCTCCAGCGCACCGGGTCGGCGGAGGTTGGACAGCCACTGCCCCACCGCCCGTTCCAGCAGGGTCGCGGAGCGGGGTGCGCACAGCGTCCAGTGCTGCTCGTAGTACGCCTTGGCTGCCTCCAGGTTCTCCTGGAACCGTTCGTCGGCGACGGACCAGACCATGCCGAGCTTCTCCAGCCGGCGGGCCCGGAGCCCGGTCATCTCCCCGGCCCCGTGCGCCCGCCGCTGCTCCGCGACCCACTGCCCCAGCGGGTACGCGCCCTCCTTGTACCCGTACGGAACCCGGGCGTGACCCTCACGCTTGGCGAACGCCTTCAGCTTCACCCAGCCGCGCGCCCAGTCCTGCTTCTCGGTGTCGATCACGTTGAAGGACACCCAGTCCGCAACCATCACCGGGTCACGCGGAGCGGCAAACCGAAGCAGCAGACGGGATTCTGCCTCGCCTTCCTCGGGCGGCGGGCCGATGTACTCGGATGGCTGCGCAACGTCCTTCTGCGGCTCCTGCGGGATCGCGAGCAGCTCGATTGCCTCTTCGTCGTGAGCACGCAATCCTTCAAGGACCTTCACCAAGGGCCGGTACGATCCCGAGGTGAACATATCCTCCGCCTTTTCCCCAGGTTGGAGAAATACGGGCACGATCAAAGAGGCGAGCTTTCCCTGCCCCGGCTTCTGACGCAGCGCCCGGCCGATAGCCTGGACGATGTCGTGCGGCGCCCCCTTCGGGTCCAGCAAGGCCACGCTGTCCACGGCCCTGATGTCCACGCCCTCACCCAGGACACGACAGTTCGAAAGCACCGCCCGCTGCCCGGTGGACCCGAACCCGCCCAGGACCTCGCGCCGGCGCTCGGGGACGTGCTCGCCGCACAACCAGTCCGCCCAGATCCGCTTCGGGTACCTCTCCGGCTCATTGGCGTGGAGCTTCGCCGCCACGCGCTCCAGGCCCTCCGCGTACGCCTGGGCCTCTATGGTCCGGTGGTGGAAGGTGATGCAGGTCTGGAGCCGGTGCTGCGCCATGGTGTGCAGCAGCGCGGCCTGGAGCGCCCCGAGCCGCTGACCGCGCACCTCCTCGCTGCGCCGGTCCTCGCCCATCAGCCGCTCCGGGGTGACGACCGGGTCCTGGAGCTCCAGCACGATGATCTGGTACCGCGCCAGCAGCCCGCGCGAGACCGCCGAGGCCAGCGACAGCTTGTACAGGACAGGGCCGAAGACCTTCTCGTCGTCCATGGAAGCCGCCATCTCACGCGGCAGCCGGTCACACACCCCCTCCGCGACCTCCCGGCTGAGCCGCTCCTCCCAGATCCGCGGCGTCGCCGTCAGGTACAGACGGCGGTACGCCGGGATGACGCTCTGGTCGTGGACGTCCGCCCACGCCTTGCCCATCGAGCCCGAAGTCCGGTGCGCCTCATCGACCACCGCGAGATCCATCGGAGCCAACTGTTGCCCGTAAGCGCCCTCGAAAGCCTCCGCGAGGACGCCCAGACTGGCGTACGTCGCATAGATGGTCACCGGTCCCTGGCCGTACCACATGGCCAGCCGCACGGGGTTCGTGGTGGAGCGCACCCGCAGGTTCCACAGCTCCGGGTCGTCCTGGAGCGAGCACACCGCAACCGCCGGCCCTGCGTGCCCTGCGGAGTGCCACGCCTTCACCGTCTGCGCCAGCAGGTCCAGCGTCGGCACCAGCACGAGAACACGGCCCTTAGTCACGAGCCGCTTCGCGGCCGCTGCCGCAATAATCGTCTTCCCCGTGCCACACGCGGCGTGCACCTGTCCGCGCAGGCCATTCCCGGGAATACCGCCCGGCGGGGTATCGAAACCGCGCACAATGGCGGCAACGGCCTCGATCTGATGGTCACGCAGTTTTACGGCCATGCCCCATGTTCTCCTTTTCGCGGAATGTGGCGCGTAATCAGAAATGGAATCCCGGCGCGAGGTGCGCGGCGCTGGGGGTGTGGTGTCTGGTCCCAGACTCTACACAGCACTGTCCTGTGATGCATCACCCATGCCCAAACTCTGCCCCCTCAGGGTGATGCATGACTCAATCTCGCCCGCGAACGGCGGTTGCCCTGCATGATGCACAGGGTATTACTGAATGCGTCGGGGGCGGTTTCGAGAGTGGGGGAGGGGTTCGGGTGGAGCACAGCGGAGCCCGTCACTATGGTGGGGTGAGCACCCGATCGGGTCGACGGTCCGTCACCCTCGTTGCGGAGGTGGTGGGCCGAGGATCCCAGACCCTACACAGGCCAGCACGCGATGCACCTCCCCTTGCTGCCAGCCTCGGATTTTCCGCTTGCGGAAAATCTCTCAATTCGCGCTTGCGCGAATTGATGCTCTTTTAGAATTCCGCTTGCGGAATTCAATTCCCGCGCTTGCGCGGGAATTCGACGGAGCGTCAGCGGAGTCGTTCGCTATGC
>NZ_JAIXMK010000134.1:0-15196 GCF_020328095.1 Streptomyces sichuanensis | reverse complement strand
AGTATGTCCCGGGCGTGGTCGGCGAGGCCACGCGTGAGCTCCCGGCCCCGGGAGAGCGCCGTGTACTCGGGCAGGGCGCGGGGGAGCGAGCGCCGGCCCATAGGGGCCTCCTCCTGTTGGTGCGGCGGCGGGTGGGGGCGGGGCTAGAACTTGATGCCCCCGAGCAGGCTGGCGAGGCTCGCGCCGCCGGCCTTGATGCTGGGCGCGATGCCCGTTCCCGCGAGGTAGAAGCCGAACAGAGCACAGACGAGCCCGTGCGAGGCTTTGAGGTTGTCCTTCCTGAAGAAGAGAAAGACGACGACACCGAGGAGCACGACGCCCGAGATGGAGAGGATCATGGGAATCTCCTGGAACTGGGGGGCGGTCACCATGAGCCCCTCCAGCTTCACAGAAAGCACTGTTCCGGCAACTGGGGATACCCCCGTACGGAGGATGGCAGACCATGACAGGACCGACGCCCGAGACGAACGAGCCCGCACACGACCCGGAGGTGCTCCAACTCGCGGCCAAGGTCTTCGACCTGGCGCGACACGGTGACACCGATACGCTGGCCGCCTATGTGGATGCAGGCGTTCCGGTCAACCTCACCAACGACCGCGGCGACTCCCTCCTGATGCTGGCCGCCTACCACGGTCACGCCGCGACCGTCGCCTCCCTGCTGGAGCGCGGGGCCGATCCCGACCGAGCCAACGACCGCGGCCAGACGCCGCTGGCAGGCGCGGTCTTCAAGGGGGAGGCCGAGGTCGTACGCCTGCTCGTCGGCCACGGCGCCGACCCCACCGCCGGGGTGCCGTCCGCGGTGGACACCGCGGCGATGTTCGCCCGCCAGGACCTGCTGGACCTCCTCCAGGGCGGCTGACCGGCGGCGGGCCCGGGGCGCTGGGTTGCGGTGACGTTTCCTCAGCGCCCTTCGCTCTGGCCGGAATTCGCGGGCGTTCCTTAGAACTCTCTTAGTGCGGCCCGTTATCAACTCCTCATGCACTTCATCAACCCTCGTCGTACCGCACGTGCCGCGGCCGTCGCCCTCGCGGTGACCCTCCCGTGCGTCACCCTCGCCGCGCCCGCCGACGCCACCGGACGACGGCCGGCCGGTGCCGTCCGGGTGCACGACCGCCTCGTCGACGTCCCGGTCAGGGGCGGCACCGCCACCGTCGACACCGCCACCCTGCGCGTCACGGCCCGCACGGACGCCGGCGCCACCGTCGAACTCTCCGCGCCGGCCGCCGGCGGCCCCGGCCGGCCCGGGCGCGTGATCACCACCGCGGACGGCGCGCAGTGGACGTACGGCGACACCGGCCTGACCGTCACCGCCCGCGCCGAGAAGGGCCGTCTGGTGGTCTCCGTCCGCTCCACCGGCTCCGCCGACCGCACCCTCGCCTGGCCCGTCACCGGCGCCGGCCAGGCCGACGCCACCCTGCAGCTGCCGCGCGGCGAGGGCCTGTCCCTGCCGGTGGCCGACCCCTTCTGGAACTCGCCCGCGGCCGGGCTCGCCGGCAGCAAGGCGGCGATGGAATCGCAGCTGTCCCTGCCGCTGTGGGGCTACAGCACGGGCCGCAGCGGCGTCAGCTACCTCGTGCCCACCGACATCGGCACCACGCTGGACTTCACCTCCGAGAAGGGCAGGCTGCGCACCACCGCCACCCACACCTTCTCCCGCGGCGACGGCACCACCGACTACACCGTCGCCTTCGGCCTCACGGACGGCTCACCCGTCGCCCCCGCCCTCGACTACCGCGCCTGGATGCGGGAGCACGGCCAACTGGGCAGCCTGAAGCGCAAGATCGAGGCCGTTCCCGCCAACAAGAAGCTGCTCGGCGCCTTCCACGCCTACGTGTGGGGCAAGGCCCGTACACCCGAGGGCATACGGAAGCTGCGGGAGCTCGGCGTGGACCGGATGTGGCTCGGCTACGACGCCGGCCCGAACCCCATGGACGCCGCCGCCACCACTGCGGCCAAGGACGCCGGCTACCTCGTCGGCCCGTACGACTCCTTCGCCAACGGCCAGCCCCCCGCCACCTCCGACACCCCCACCTCCGCCTGGCCGGACGACCTCTACCCCGGCTTCTGCGTCCAGCGGGCCGACAAGACGCCCGAGCCCGGCTACCACGACCGCGGCTGTTACATGAGCACCACGGCCTTCGAGAAGGCCGAACCCACCCGCCACTACCTCGCCGACCGCACCCGGCAGATGACCGCCGACGGCGCCGACAGCTACTTCCTCGACGTCGACGCGGCCGGGGAACTCTTCCGCGACCACAGCGCGGCCCACCCCCAGACCAAGGCCCAGGACCGTGCGGGCCGCCTCGCCCGGATGAAGCGCCTGGCCGACGGGAACAAGCTGGCCCTCGGCTCCGAGTCCGCCGGCGCCTGGTCCAACCAGGTCCTCTCCTTCAACCACGGCTCGGGCACCCCCGTGCACGACGGCCTGTGGAAGGCCCAGCGGGACAAGCAGAAGTGGGGCGGCTACGCCCCCGAGAAGGCCCCCGACGTCTTCTTCAAGCCCGCCGAGCTGCCGGCCGACGTCGCCAAGGCGATGTACGACCCCACGTACCGCGTCCCGCTGTACGAGACGGCCCTGCACGACTCCCTCGTCAACGTCGAGCGCTGGGAGCTGTCGTACGACAAGCTGCCGCAGCAGAAGACCGACCGGGCCCTGCTGGCGATGCTCTACAACACCCCGCTCAACTTCGTCATCAGCGGCGACTCGCTGGAGAAGCAGGGCGGCGAACTGGCCGCCCTGCAGACGTACTTCTCGCCCCTGCACCAGGCGGCGGGCACCGAGCCCATGACCGGGTTCCGCACCCTCACCGCGGACCGCACCGTCCAGCGCACGTCCTTCGGCGACGGCACGCTGACCGTGACCGCGAACTTCGGCACGACGGCGTACCAGGGCCTGCCGGGCGGCTGCGTCGACGCGCAGCTCAAGGGCGACAAGCAGGCACGCCGCCTCTGCCCGGCGGACGTCAACCGCTAGCCGACGGGGGCCGCGGGGACAGCGCCAGCACCGTCTCCACCGTGTCGGCGTCCTCCGGCCCCTTGTCCTCCCGGTACCGCACCACCCGCGCGAAGCGCAGCGTCACCCCAGCCGGGTACCGGGAGGACCGCTGGAGGCCGTCGAAGGCGACCTCCACCACCAGCCCGGGCCGCACCCGCACCACGAAGCCGTCGTCGCCCACCGCCAGCTCCCGCAGCCGCTCCGTCTGCCACGCCAGCATCACGTCCGTCATGCCCTTGAACGTCTTGCCGAGCATCGCGAACGACCCGTCCGGCCGCCGCGCCCCCAGATGCAGGTTCGACAGCTTGCCCCGCCGCCGCCCATGGCCCCATTCGGCGGCCAGCACCACCAGGTCGAGGGTGTGCACGGGCTTGACCTTCAGCCAGGACGCGCCCCGCCGCCCCGCCCCGTACGCGGCGTCCAGGGCCTTGACCATCACCCCCTCGTGCCCGCGCCGCAGCACCTCCTCCGAGAACTCCCGGGCCGCCGCCCGGGCCCCTTCGTCGCCCGGGTCCGCCACCGTCAGCCGGCGCACGCGCAGCGGCCCGGGCACCACCCGGTCCAGCACCTCCTGCCGCTCGGACGTCGGCAGCGCCAGCAACTCCCGGCCGTCCACGGCCAGCACGTCGAAGAAGACCGGCGACAGCGGCAGCGCCGCACCGGCGGCCGCCACGTCGAGACGCGAGCCCACCCGCCCGGCGACGTCCTGGAAGGGGTGCGGGCGGCCCGCCTCGTCCAGGGCGATGACCTCGCCGTCCAGCACGGCCGAGGCGACGGGCAGGTCGAGCGCCGCCGCCGTCAGCTCCGGCAGCCGTTCGGTGATCTCGTCCAGGGTGCGGGTGTAGACCCGCACCGTGCCGCCGTCCCGGTGCACCTGCACCCGGATGCCGTCCAGCTTCTCCTCCACCACGCAGGGGCCCAGCCGGTCCAGCGCCTCGTCGACGTCCTTGGCGCTCTGCGCCAGCATCGGCAGCACCGGCCGCCCCACCTCCAGGCGGAACTCCGCCAGCGCCGCCGGACCCCCGGCCAGCAGCGCCCGGGCCACCGCGCCGAGCGAGCCACCGAGCATCACCGCCCGCCGCACCTCCTGCGGCGGCGCGTCCACCGCGGCCGCCAGCCCCTCCACGGCCAGCGCGTCCAGGGCGCCCTGCCGCAACTCGCCCCCGATCAGCCGCAGCAGGAAGTGCTGCTCCTCCGCCGTCGCCGCCGCCAGCAACGCGCCGACGAGCCGCTTGCGTTCGCCCTGCGCCCCCGGCCCCGCCACCGCGGCGATCGCACCGAGCGCCCGGTCGACCTCTCCCACGGTCAGCGTGGCCCGGCCGGCCGGAGCCGGGACCTCCCGCAGCGTGCTCCAGCCCACGCCGATCCTGCGCTGCGGCAGCCGGCCCGCCAGATAGGGGATGACGACGGGCGCCTCGTCCGGCGCGGCGTCCCGGAACAGGCCGGCCAGCAGCGCGATCTTCCGCGACCGCGCGCTGGTCGCCGCGACCTCCCCGGACACCCGTGCGACCTCGGCCAGCAGCATGTCCTCATCGTGCACCGCAGGGCGACGCCGCGCAGCACGGCCCTCAGGCGCCGTGCCGGTTCCAGAAGCCGCAGTGGTGCTCCCCGCCCAGGTCCACCGGACGGATGCCACCGGGACCGGGCCCCAGCGTCTGGGCCCGGGGCGCGGCGGCCCGGGCGTCGAAGAGCGGCCAGGGCGGCCCGTCGGCCGTGGCCGGGACGCCGGTGCGCGCGAAGCCCGTCCAGTAGCCGGCCATCGTCTCCGCCAGCCGGACCTGCGGCGCCGAGGTCAGCGGCCAGACGTCGGAGGGGAAGAGGTACGGCAGCTCGAAGCCGTGCGCCGCGCCGTACGGGAAGCCCTCCACCCGCGGCAGGCCCGGGAAGACCGGGGCGTCCGCATCGCTGAACTCGAAGGCGTGGGTGGGCACGTGCGCGGCCAGCGCCCGGTCGGCACGGAAGGCGGGGCAGGTGAACGAGCGGTCGGTGAGCACGGCCGCCCAGGCGAGGGCCGGCGTCGGGTACGCCCCCGCCGGGTAGCGCGCCGCGACCTCGCCGGCCGCGTCCCCGAACGAGTCGGCCAGGCGCGCCCGGTAGGTGCGCTCGTCGGGCACGGGATGGGCGGCGAGCGAGACCCCGACGAAGAACCGCATCTCGTCGTGGTTGGTGCCCTGCAGCACCGGCATCCGGTGGAAGCGGCCGCTCTCCAGGGCCCGGTCGGGGCGCTGGGGCAGCAGCGCGGTGCCGTACGACAGGCGGTCGAAGGCGAGCATCACCTCCCGCGTCGCCAGCTGCTGCGCGGGCAGGGCGCGCAGACAGCGCAGCGCCGTCGCCGGCTCCGCGCACCCCAGCCGCCGCGCCGCGGCGGTCCCGGCGTCGCGGGTCTCGTCCTGCGTCGCCCAGGAGGAGCTGCGGGCGGGCGAGCCCGGAGCGGTGCTGCCGCGCGGGAAGGAGGCCGTGCACGGGCCGCTCTGGAGGGCCGCCCGGTGGAAGAGCCCCGCCGCGCCGGGGGAGGCGAGCAGGGCGCAGGTGCTGAGGGCCCCCGCGGACTCGCCGAAGAGCGTCACGTTGCGCGGGTCGCCGCCGAAACGGGCCGCGTTGGCCCGCACCCAGTGCAGGGCCGCCCGCTGGTCGGCGAGGGCGAAGTCGGGTGCCCCGCCCAGGGCCGGGTGGCCGAACAGCCCGAAGACCCCCAGCCGGTAGTTGAGGGTGACCACCACCACGTCCCCGCGGGTCACCAGCCGCCTCGCGTCGTAGGCGCTGCCCGCGCCGGAGATGAAGGCACCGCCGTGCAGCCACACCATGACGGGCCGCCCGCGCCCGGCGGCGGGCCGGGTGGGTGCGGTGACGTTGAGGTAGAGACAGTCCTCGGCACCGGAGGCGGCCCCGGTGCCGAGCATCGACAGCTGCACGCAGGGGGAGCCGGGGCGGGTGGCGTCCCGGACCCCGGGCCAGGGCCGGACGGGCCGTGGCGCGCGCCACCTCAGGGCACCGGTGGGCGGCTGCGCGTAAGGGATGCCCTCGTAGGTGGCGTACGACCCGTGAGCGGTGCCGCGCACGCGGCCGTGGTCGGTGCCGACCACCGGCGGCGCTTCCCGCGCCGGGGCGGCGGGGGCCGTGGTGAACAGCGCGAGCAGGGCCGCGCCGAGCGTGACCCCCGTACGACGGGCGAACCGTGTGAACCTCATGGCGCAGAGCTACCCCCGCCCCTGGCTGCACACCTGTTCCTCCGTGCCGCCCGGTCACGTGCCGCGGTCCCGGACGCTCCCCGGGCGCGGCCATCCGGGACACGGTGCGTGATGTGACGCACACTTCGTGGAAGTCTCGTAACCGGCCGGTGTCGCGGCGGGTTGAGGCACCGGCACCGCAGGATCGACGACGCAGGACGGAGCAGTGGTTCAGCCATGAGCAAGCGCCAGAAGGGCCGCCGACACCGCAGGGTCAACCGCACCCCACGCCCGGTGGGCTCGACCCGCCCCTCCACGGCGCGGCCCGAGTCCCGGCCGGAGCAGCGCCAGGAGGCACGGACCGAGCCACGGCCCGTTCCCGTTTCCGTGCCCGGCCTCGGTCGCCACGAGGCGCGCACGTTCGACGGACTGCGGGCCCTCGGCGACGGCGGGGCCTCCGTCGACGAGCTGTGCGCGGCGGTCGGCTACCAGGCGCGCACGATCCTCAAGCACGTCAACGGCCTCGCCGGCCATGGCCTGGCGGAGCTGCGCGGCGACCGCTGGTACGCGACCGCCGTGGCCGAGCTCGCCGACCGGTGACCGCCCGGGCCGGGGCGCGCGCCCCGGCCCGGCACGCCGTCAGCCGATGTGCGTGGCGCCCCCTTTCGCGCGCCGCCTGCGGGCGAGCGCCGCGAGCACGGCCTCGTGGCCGTGCAGCGCCTCGGCCGCGCGCTCCAGCGCGAGGGCGGCGGTCTCCGCCCGGACGGCATGGGTGAGGATCCGCTGCCGCAGGGCGGTGCCCTCCGCGCCGGGCAGCGTCACCGCCCCGGCGCCCGCGCGCAGCCGGTCCGCCTGCTCGCGCAGCCGGTCCGCCCGTTCCCGTACCGTCCTCGACCAGGTCGTGCCCCCGGCGCGGCCGTCCGGGCCCGTCACCGGGGCCCCTGCCAGGGCGCGAACACGCTGCCCACGGCCTCCAGCGCCGGGGCGAGCTCCGGATGGTGGCGCAGCAGGACGTCGCGCATGCTCGTACGGTCGATCCACTCCAGCCCCTCCGCCGTGTAGATCTCCGGCCGGTAGTCGGTCGTGAAGAAGCGGTCGCTCTTCAGCCGCCGGGAGGCCATCAGCACGAACACCCGGAACGCCGTGTCGCTGAACGCGAAGCCGCGCGGCTTGGGTTCGGCGTACATGCCGACCATCGTGTCGACGCGGTCCAGCCGCCCGCCGTAGACCTCCCGCAGCTCGGCGGCCAGCAGGGCGTCCCCGCCGGTCAGCTCCTCGAAGCTGCGCACCGGCGGCCGGTGCAGCGCGGCCCGGAAGGCGGTGTAGCGGGGGACGCCCCGCTCGCGGTCGCGCAGGACGTCCACCGTGCCGAGGTCGACGTGCTCCCCGGAGATCCGGACCAGGTCCCGCAGGCAGTCCGGATGGTTGTGCAGGGAGACCGCGCCGGGGTGCATGGTGCCGAAGGAGTACAGCAGGTCGGTCAGGCCCCACCGGTCCACCGCCTTGCGCGTGGCCAGCGCCTGCAGCGGTTCGAAGTCCGTGACCTCGATCAGCCCGCCCGTGCGGTGCGAGCGGATCTCGTACTCGTCGCGGACCAGCGGATGGAGCCGGTAGGAGGTGACGAACTCCTCGGTCATCGAGTACGGCGCCGTGTGGTGCGCGGTGGGGGAGCCGGGGATGCCGAACAGGGCCTCCCCCCTGCCGAAGCGCCGCACCCGCCGCCGCAGCCGGGCGGGCAGCACGCCGTACCAGTTGATGTGCATCGCCGCCCGGGTGACCGGCTGGTCGATGACCGCGGGCGTCCACTCCACCGTGTGGATCTTCGCCATGACGGCGGCGTTGACCAGCCGCGCCGTCTGGAAGAGCCGTTCGTCGTCCCAGGTGGGGTGGGCGGAGGCGATGCGGTCGCAGATCGCGTTGTGTTCCTTGGCGAAGAGCGTGTGCAGCAGCGACAGCCCCACCCAGTAGTTGTCGTTGAAGCCCGTGGCGTCGATGCCCGACAGCCCCGGCCGCGTCTCGTCCGGCAGCCGGCCCTCCACCAGGGCCAGCTTGCCGCCCTCGCCCGTGCGCAGCGCCCGGCACCGCTCCTCGTCGGAGCCGTAGACCTGCGAGCCGTCCCACCAGTGGGTGACGGTGTTCTCGTACGTCGGCGGCCGGCCGGGCCCGGTGTGGGCGACCGGGTCGGGCCGGGAGCGGCGGACGAGCATGGGGCACTGCGGCCAGTCGTCGTCCGGCGCGAGCGGCACGTCCAGGGGCGCCTCCGCGTGGTTGTCCCCGTGGCTGAACCAGCCGTGGTTCTGGAACTGGATCCAGGCCGCGGCCAGCAGGTTGAGGGTGGGCGCCGGCCGGAAGCCTCCGCTGCGGGCCAGCAGCTGCCGGCTGACCTCCCGCGGGCTCGGCGCGAACAGGCCCTTGTCCTCGGCGTCCGGGAAGGTCAGCGGCAGTGGGCAGTTGCGGTCGAAGCGGGTGCCCGCCCGGCCCATGTCCACGTCGTCCGGGTCGTAGCCCGAGCCGTCGTAGCTGCGGTGGGGCGGTGCGGCGGGGCCGGGCCGGCGGGGGCGCTCGCCGCCGGCGCCGTAGGTGTCGTGCAGGTTGTGGGCGCGCAGCAGCTCCCGCTGCCGCCTGATCTCCAGCAGCGCCAGCGGGAAGGGCAGGGCGTGCCACTCGCGGCGCGGCCGCGGTACCGGGGTCATCGATCGCTCTCCAGGGTGGGTCGGACGGCGGGCGGTTCAGCGGTCGTGGAGCCGGAGGACGACGGTCTCCTCCACCCGGCCCCGGTACGGCGCCAGCAGCGCGTCGACCCGGTCGCGCTCCTCGGGCACGACCTCGTCGAGGCTCTGCGCGTACACCCCCGCGTTGTGGCACTGCGGGAAGTCGTGCGAGGGGTCCACCCAGGTGATCTCCACCCAGTCGGCGGGCACCGGGAAGACGGACACCGGGCTGCGGCCCTCCAGGTTGGGCACCACGTCGTGCTCGTTGACGAGGCTGACGACCCGGGTGGCCGGGTCGCGGGGGCGCTTGAAGTCGATCGGCGAACCGACGGCGACCACGTGCGTCAGCCGCCACCGCTCGTTGACCTCCGGGAGCTCGGCGAGGTTCATCGCCGTGATGCCGCCCAGGCTGTGCCCGATCAGCGCGACCGGCGCCCCCTCCGGCACGGTCCGCGCCAGCGCCTTGCGGACGGCGCGGGTGTACGGGGTGTCGTTGCGGCCCACGGCGGTGACGGCGCCGACCAGGTCCTGCGGGGTGGCGTTGCGGGGCCGCCCGAAGGCCATGCCGGGCAGCAGCACCACGTGACGTGCCACGCCGTCCGGGCCGGTGACGCGCTGCACCAGCATCCGCCCGTCGTTGCCCAGGACCGTCACGTTGCGCAGGTGGGCGGTGATGCCGCCGCCGTGGTCCAGCCGCGCCAGCAGCGCCGGGTCCGCGGGCTCGGGCTCCGCCCGGCCCGGGCCGCGGTCCCAGCGGGCCCAGGCCCGGATGGAGGTGCCCAGCAGCGGATCGCCGTCCGCCCGGGTGCCCGTGACGATGTGCCAGGCCGCCGCGTCGTTGAACGGGTTCTCGTCCACCAGCGCGTTCCACGCCATCACCTCGGTCAGGGACGGTGCGAGCCGGGCCAGGGCCCGCTCGGCCCCCTCCTCGCGCACGCTGCGCCGCAGGATCCGCAGCGCCCGCGTCTGCCGGTCCGCCTCGATCGCCTCCAGCAGCCGCCGCACCGGACCGTCCGCGGCGAACTCCGGGTGCCGCAGCGAGCACAGCCGGATCCTCAGCTTGAGCGAGGTCACCGCCACGGCCACGGCCAGGCTCTCCCGGCTCGTGAGCACCCCGCCCAGCCAGGCGGCCCGGCCCAGCCCCCCGCCGTCCGGTGCGAAGCCCAGCCCCGCGGGCTCGGTGAGGGCGCCCGCCAGGATCCGCACGGCCCGCAGGCCGGTGCGCGGGGAGCGGCTCAGGGAGGCGGCCAGCGCCGGGTCGGTGGCCACCGCCGTCAGGGCCCGGCCCGCCGCGCGGATCTCCCCGGCCACCTCGCCCAGCGTCCGGGCCACGGCCGCGAGGGCCGCCGCGTCCGGCTCCGCCCCGGTGCGGGTGCCGCTGTCGGTGGTCATGAGCCCTCCGCGGTCCGGTAGGGGCGGTAGCCGATCCGCAGCCGCGTCAGGTCCACGGTGTACGGCAGCGGCCGCAGCGGGCTCATCCGCACCCCGGCCACCGCCAGTTCCCCGCCGCGCAGGAACTCGGCGACGAACCCCGTGGACAGCAGCAGCCCCAGCTCCATGCCGCTGCACTGCGCCTCGCCCCTGCTGAAGGGGCTGACGGCCCAGTCCTCCTCCGCCGTGCCGTCCAGCCACTTCTCGGGGGCGAAACGGTGCGCGTAGTCGATGCGTTCGTCGTCCCGGGCGTGGAAGGCCGCGGGAACCAGGACGTTCATCCCGCCCGGCGCCACGGCCGCCCGCCAGCGGGTCTCCGCCGTCGTGCGCCGCATCAGGCTCGGCACCGGCGGCCACAGCCGGGCGGCGTCCTGCACACAGGCCCGCAGGTACGGCATCCGCTCGAAGCCGGCCGCGGTGTGCGCCCCGTGTGCGCGGTCCGCCTCCCGGACCTCCTCGACGGCCCGCCGGTAGTGCACGGGATGCGTGGCCAGCAGGGCCAGCGTCTGCACCACGGCGGCGTGCACCACGCCCAGCGCCAGGAACCAGTGCGCGACCTGTCCCTCCGGGGCGGTCTCCGGGCCCCGGGGCGCCGTACGGAACAGCCCGGTCAGGCTGTACGGGTCGGCGTCGCACAGGTAGCGGGCCTGGCGCTGCATCATCCGGCGCCGCAGGCGCCGCGTGCGCGCCCTGCGCCAGCGCCGCGCCCCCATCCAGTTGGCCTCCGCCAGCAGCTCGGCCAGCAGCCGCGAGAACTCCTCGTCGCCTGCCGCCGCCTCGCCGAGGAAGCAGCGCCGCCCCATGCGCTCGATCCGCTCGCGGACCTGCTGCGCCGACAGCCCCGCCTCCGCCCGCGGGCCCAGCAGCGCCCGGGACTCCTCGCCCGCGACCCGAAGGAACTGGCCGGCGAGCCGGTGCACGGGGGCGCCCGCGTCCAGCACCGCGTCGTTGAACGCCCGGCGCGCCGTGCGCTGCCGGCCGTGCGAGGCGACCAGCGCCTCGGGCTGCACGGCCGCGAAGCCGTTCACCTTCTCCCAGGTGTCGACGGCGTACACGCCGACCGGTCCGGCCAGCACCTGCCGGGCGTCGTCGGCGTCGAGGACGAGGAGGGTGGGCCCCGACGTGCCGCGCACCACGACGGGCCCGCGGCCGTGGCGCCGGCGCAGGTCCCGCATCAGCTCCAGGCCGCGCCGGTTGGGGTCGAGGGCGGCCACCAGGCGGGCGACGCGGGGGCGCGCCCGGAAGACGCCCTTGAGGTAGTTGGGCAGGAAGTAGCCGAGGGTCAGGCGCAGGTTCTCGCCGGGGGACGCGGCGGGCAGGGCCGGGCCGTCCGCCACGTCCGCGAGCGTCCCCGTGCCCCGGCCGAAGGTCTCGCTCGTCCAGCTCATGCCAGCACCTTCCCCGGGTTGAGGATTCCGTCGGGATCCAGCAGCCGTTTGACGTCCCGCTGCAACCGCAGGGCCCGCGGCGGCAGTTCGCGGGTCAGCCACTCCCGCTTGAGGGTGCCGACGCCGTGCTCGCCGGTGATGGTGCCGCCCAGCTCCAGGCCGGCCGCCATGATGGCGTCGTACGCCTCCCTCGCCCGCTGCACGGCCGAGGGGTCGGACCGGTCGAAGAGCACCGTCGGATGGAGGTTGCCGTCCCCCGCGTGCCCGACCGTGGCGATGGTGAGCCCGTACTCCTCGGCGATCTCCTCGATCCGTTCGACGAGCCCGGTCAGCCGGTCCCGGGGCACGGCGACGTCCTCGATGAACGCCGTGACCTCGCCGGGCAGTTCGCGGGCCCGGGCGCCGAGCGCGGGCATGACCGCCCGCCGCGCCTGCAGCACCTGCCGGGTGCCCTCCTCGTCCTCGGCGGCCGTGACGGACAGCGCCTTCGCGTCCCGGCACAGCCCGGCCGCCTCCCGTACCCGCGCCGCCGCGTCGGGGGCGTCGCTCGCCACGATCAGCGTGGCGCCCGTGCCCGCCCCCGCGTCCGCCAGCAGCGGGTGGCCCAGTGCGGCGACCGCCTCGCTCGTCGTGCGGTCCAGCAGCTCCAGTGCGGAGGGCACGAGGCCCGCCCGGACGATCGCCCCGACGGCGGCACCGGCGTCCGCGGCGGACGCGAACCGGGCCAGCACGGCCCGCTCCGGCAGGCGGGGCGGGCGCAGCGCGAGCGTGGCTTCGACGACCACGCCGAGGGTTCCCTCGGAGCCCACGAAGAGCCGCGTCAGGTCGTAGCCGGCGACGCCCTTGACCGTGTCCCGGCCCACCCGCAGCACCTCGCCGTCCGCGAGGACGACCGTCAGCCCGAGCACGTAGTCCGCGGTGACGCCGTACTTCACGCAGCACAGCCCGCCCGCGCCGGTGGCGATGTTCCCCCCGATGGTGCAGCTCTCCCAGGAGGCCGGGTCCGGCGGGTAGCACAGTCCCTCCCCGGCGACGGCCGCCGCCAGGTCCGCGGTGACCACGCCGGGCTCGCAGCGCACCAGGCGGTTGGCGGCGTCGATCTCCAGGATGCGGTTCATCCGCACCATCGACAGCACCACGCAGCCGTCGACCGCGTTCGCGGCGCCGGCCAGGCCCGTGCGGGCGCCCTGCGGCACCACGGGCACGCCCAGCGCGCGGGCGGTGCGCACCACGTGCTGCACCTGTTCGGTGGTCTCGGGGCGGACGACCACGGCGGGCCGGCCGGCTTCGCTGAAGGGGGCCGAGTCGTGTCGGTGCAGGGCGAGTTCGGCCTCGCCCGTCAGGAGGGCGTCGGGAGGCAGGGCTTCGGCGAGCGCCGCGAGCAGCGGGCTCCCGGGGGTCTCGGTCATGGGCAGCTCCATGCGGTGGGGAATCCGGAAACGGGCGTCACGCGACGACCGCGCGGCACAGCGGCCGGGCGGTGCGGAAGAACGCACGGGAGGGGGCGCCGGGCGGGCGGGGTCAGAGCGTGGGCGGCACGGTCGTGACCGGGGCCTCGATCAGCACCGGCCCGTCCGGGCTGGTCGTGGCGGCGGCGACGAGCTCCGCCAGGTGCGCCGGATCGGTGGCGCGGTGCGCGGGCACCCCGTAGCCGCGGGCGAGGGCGCACAGGTCGAGACCGGGGACGTCCAGACCGGGCACGCCGGGCGTGTTCTCGAAGCGGCCGAACCACTTGAGGATCGCGTACTCGCGGTTGGCGGGGACGACGAACGTCACCGGCACGCGGTGGGCGGCCGCCGTCCACAGTGCGGTGATGGCGTACTGAGCGGAGCCGTCGCCCACCACCGCCACCACCGGCCGTTCGGGGCGGCCCAGCTGGGCGCCGACGGCCGCCGCCAGGCCGAAGCCCAGGCCGCCGCCGGTGGTCATCAGGAAGGAGCCGGGCCGGTCGATGCGCACGTGGTCGCGGAACGCCTGGAGGTTGGAGGGCGATTCGTTGACCCACACGGTGTCGGCGGGGGCGCCGGCGGCGACGGCGGCCAGCGCGATGGAGGCCGACATCGGCTCGCCGTCGGCCTCCGGCACCTCGGCCGCGGCCCGGGGCGGGCGCGACGGCGGCGGGCCGCCGCGCTTGTCCACGAGCTCGGCGAGCAGCTCCAGGGTGGGGCGCAACCCCGCCACGAGGGCGTCGCCGACGGGTGCGCGAGCGGCCTCGCCGGGGTCGTCGGTGAGCAGCACCAGCTCGGTGCCCTCGGGCAGCAACGGCCCCGGGACGTAGGGGTAGTAGCGGAAGACGGGGGCGCCGGCCACCAGGACCAGGTCGTGCCCGGCCAGGGTCTGCGCCAAGGGGGCGATGGCCGGCGGGAGCACGCCCTGGTAGAGGGGGTGGTTCTCCGGGAAGCCCACCCGGCCCTCGACGGGGGACGCCCACACCGGCAGGGACAGCCGCTCGGCGAGCTCCACGACCGCGTCCCACGCCCCGGCCGCGTCCACCGCACCGCCGGTCACCAGCACCGGGTGGGACGCGGTCGTCAGCCGGCGGGCGAGGGCCTCCACGGACGCCCGGTCCGCCGCCGTCCGGTCCGTCACCCGGCGGTCCGCGGCGTGCCGGGCGGCCCGCCGCTCGGCCGCGTCGAGCTCCACGTCGAAGTCGTCCATCGGCAGGGAGAGGAACACCGGCCCGCGCGGGGCGGTCCCGGCGATGTGGAAGGCGCGGGCGAGGGCGGCCGGCACGTCCTGGGCGCGCGGGGGCTCGTAGGCCCACTTGACGGCCGGGCGGGGCAGGAGCGTGGCGTCCGTGTTCGTCAGCAGCGCCTCCATGGTCATCATGGCCCGCACCTGCTGCCCGGCCGTCACCACCATCGGCGTGTGGTTCGCCGCCGCCGTGACGAGGGCCCCCACGGCGTTGCCCACGCCGGGCGCGGTGTGCAGGTTGACCAGGGCGGTGGTGCCGGTGGCCTGGGCGTATCCGTCGGCCATCCCCACGACGACGGCCTCCTGCAGGCCGAGCACGTACCGGAAGTCGGCGGGGAAGTCCTGGAGGAAGGGGAGCTCGGTGGAGCCGGGGTTGCCGAACACCGTCGTCGCTCCGTGGGACCGCAACAGCTCACGCGCGGCTGCGCGTACGGTCGTCATGCCTGGCACCTCTTGGGGTCATGTGGGCCGGATGGGGGAGGGGAGCATTGCCACTTCCCGTGCGGCGAAGCCATGACGCCGGAAGATCACCTGAGTATTCATCCGAGCGGGTGAATCCCCCCTGGCCTGCGCGGCGTTGCGGACGGACGGGTTCTACCGTCGCCCGCATGCCTGACATGGATGAGATCATCCGACGAATCCGCCGGGACATGGACACGGAGCTGCGCAAGAGGGCCCGCAGGGCGTTGCCCACGGCCGGAGCCGGGGACCGGCCGGCCGGTGTCATCCCGGCCCAGCCCCGGCCGCCCGGTGCCGGGCACCCGGTCGCCGCCGCTCCCGCGGGGCAGCCGGAGCGCGCGCAGCAGCCGG
>NZ_JAIXMK010000133.1:0-11907 GCF_020328095.1 Streptomyces sichuanensis | reverse complement strand
GACCGGCCGGCCGGTGTCATCCCGGCCCAGCCCCGGCCGCCCGGTGCCGGGCACCCGGTCGCCGCCGCTCCCGCGGGGCAGCCGGAGCGCGCGCAGCAGCCGGAGTAGCGGCGGGGCCATGTCGGTGGGCGGGGTGCACGACGGCCCCCGCCGACCGGGTCGGCGGGGGCCGGTGTTGAGGTGGTGCGGAGGTTCGGGCGGTCAGAGGCGTCGGCCCCGGCTGACGCCCAGTCCCGCCAGGGCCAGGGCGGTCAGGCATGCGACGATGCCGACGACGATGTTGCTCACGATCGCGGGGGTGATGAACGCGGCGTTGCCCGCCACGACCCACGGGGTCACGATCGTCCAGAGGGCGAGACCGAGCGCTGCCCAGCTCATGGAGTGCGTCCGCTCATACGCGGGCCCGAAGCCGCCGACCAGGCAAGCGAAGGCGACCCCGCAGATCAGGTTATTGATGGCCAGGGTGGTGAAGCCGTTGAAGCCCACAATCCATGGTGAGGCGGCCAGATAGACGCCACAGAGGACGGCAAGGGCCTCGACGGCCTGGGCGGCGGGGGTCGCCGTCGTCTCCTCGGAGTGGGCGCGGAGCGCCATGATGTCCGGGTGCTGATCGATCCGGGGCGACGTAGGGGCGGTCACGTCAGCCACCTTCTTTCCGTGTGGGTCGGACCTGCTTGCATTTTAACCCAATTGCCCGTTAATTCACCCTGTTGGCGGTAGGAAGTGACACCTGGTCCGAAGGCGCGGCATATCGACCCCTCGGACGGGGAAGGCTATGCGGTCAGGAACCGCACCCCAGGGGGGAGAAACCCGCCATGGAAGAGCCCACGAGGGCGCAGGAGCGCGAACGCCCCGCCGGAGCCCCGGAAGCACCCGCGAGGGCGCGCCGGGCCGACCGGGACGATCGCCCCGGTCACCACCACACCGGCGACGAGGACGACGCGGAGTCCCACATCGTCCGCGGCGTGGACTGACGCTCACGGGACGTTCCCCGGGCGGAAAGATCCACGTGGCCCGCGCCACGCGCAGGACGCCGACAACAGGCGTATGCGTGTCGTCATCGTCACCGAATCGTTTCCGCCCGACGTCAACGGCGTCGCGCACTGCGCCTGGCAGACCGCCCGGCACCTGCTGCTGCGGGGACACGAGCCGCTCGTGGTGGCACCTGCCGCCCCACAGGGCACCGACGGGCCCGATGCGGGGGCGGGCGGGTCCGGCCCGTGCCGCGTGGTGCGCGTGCCGTCGGTGCCGATGCCCGGCTACCGGCAGATCCGCGTCGCCCTGCCCAGCCGCCGGCCCGCCGCCGTGCTCGCGGCCCACCGGCCCGACATCGTGCACCTCGCCAGCCCCTTCGTCCTCGGAGCCCGGGCCATGACGGCCGCCGCACGGCTCGCCGTGCCCGTCGTCGCCGTCTACCAGACCGACCTCGGCGGCTACGCCCGGACGTACCTCGGCATGGGCGAGGGCTACGCCTGGCACCGCATCCGCACCATCCACCGCGCCGCCGACCGCACCCTGGCCCCCTCCGCGGCCGCTGCCCGCGACCTGGCCGCCCACGGCGTGCCCCGGGTGCGGCTGTGGCCCCGTGGCGTGGACTCCGAGCGCTTCCACCCGGCCCGGCGCGACGTGGACCTGCGCCGCGCCCTCGCGCCCGGCGGCGAGCTGATCGTCGGCTACGTCGGCCGCCTCGCACCGGAGAAGCACGTCGAATTACTGGCGCCCCTGTGCGCCCTGCCAAACATCCGCGTCGTCGTCGCGGGCGACGGCCCGCATGCGGGACGGCTGCGCGCCCTCCTGCCCGGTGCGCGCTTCCTGGGCACCCGCACCGGCGACGAACTCGCCCGCATCTTCGCCTCGCTGGACGTCTTCGTCCATCCCGGACCGCAGGAGACCTTCTGCCAGACCCTGCAGGAGGCGCAGGCCAGCGGCGTGCCCGTCGTCGCCCCCGCCGCCGGCGGTCCCGTCGACCTCGTCGACCACGCCCGCACCGGCCTCCTCGTCCGCCCCTATGACGGGGAGGCCCTGCGCGACGCGGTCCTCACTCTGGAGGCCGGGCGCCGCACCCGCGCCGCGTACGGCCGCGCCGGCCGCGCAGCCGTCCGGGGCCGCACCTGGGAGGCGGTCGGCGACCTGCTGCTGGAGCACTACGGGGAGGTGCTGGCGCGGCGGGCCGGGCACGGGGTCCCGGCGTGAGGACTGCCGTCCCGGGGCACCGCGGAGCCGGCACCCGCGCCGGTACCGGCCCGTGCGACGTCCCTTCGGCGTGCCGCCCGTACGGGCCGCCCGGGCCGCGCACGGCTCATCCCGCCCGCCCCGCTCGTCCCCGCGTCGGCACGAACCGCACCGGTGTTCCCGGCCGGGCCTGGGCCACCGCGGCGAGAGCCGGTCCGGGCACCACGCCGACCACGGGATAGCCCCCGGTCGTCGGGTGGTCGGCCAGGAAGACGACCGGATGCCCGTCCGGCGGGACCTGCACCGCCCCCAGCACCATGCCCTCGCTGGGGAGTTCCCCGGTACGGGCCCGGGCCAGGGCGGGCCCCTCCGTCCGCAGGCCGATGCGGTTGCTGGCCGCGGAGACCCGGAAGCCACCGCCCGGCAGCGTCACGGACAGCGCCTCCGGCGTGAACCAGTCGTGGCGCGGCCCGAGGACGACCGGCAGCACGAGCCCGCCGACGGGCGGCCCGGGCCAGGGCACGGCGTCGGCGCCCGCCGACGGCCCGCAGGGGTCGCCGAGCGGCAGCGCGACACCGTCGGCCAGGGGCTCCGGCCCCAGTCCGGACAGCAGGTCCCGGGAACGGCTGCCCAGCACCGGCTCCACCGCGACCCCGCCGGCGAACGCGACGTAGCTGCGCACCCCCGCACTCGCCGCCCCCACGTCGAGCACCGCCCCCGCGGGCACGCGCACGGCCGCACCCCACGCCACCGGGCGGCCGTCGACCAGCACCGGGCAGGGCGCCCCCGTCACGGCGACGGTCACGGCCGCACCGGCCCGCACCGCACAGCCGCCCACGGTGGTCTCCAGCGTGGCGCAGTGCGCCGGATTGCCGACGAGACGGTTGGCGATGCGGTGCGCCGGTTCGTCGAGGGCGCCCGAACGCGGCACGCCCAGGTGGGCGTGGCCCGGACGGCCCAGGTCCTGCACGGTCGTCAGCGCCCCGGCCCGCACGACGGTGACGCTCCTCATGGGCGCTCCTCGAAGCGCACCCGCGTACCGGGCGCGAGCAGGGCCGCGGGCTCCCGCCCGGGGTCCCACAGCACGGCGTCCGTCCGGCCGATGAGCTGCCAGCCGCCGGGGGAGGAGCGCGGGTAGACGCCGGTGTACGGGCCGGCCAGGCCCACGGACCCGGCGGGCACGGCCGTGCGCGGGGTGGCCCGGCGGGGCACGTGCAGCCGCTCGGGCAGGCCCGTCAGATAGCCGAAGCCGGGCGCGAAGCCGCAGAAGGCGACGCGGAACTCGGTGCCGGTGTGCAAGGCGACGACCTCGTCCTCGCCCACGCCCCACAGCGCCGCGACCTCCGCCAGGTCGGCCCCGTCGTAGCGGACGGGCAGCACCACGGGCTCGGCGCCGGCGGCCGGTAGCGGCGGAACGTTCCAGGACGCCAGGTCGGCGGCGAGGGCGTGCGGGTCGGCGAGGCCGTCCAGCAGGACGGTCCGGGCGGCCGGAACGATCTCGCGCACCGGCGGCAGGGCGCCCGCGGCGCGCCGCCGCAGCAGCTCGGCGTGCAGGGCCTGGGCCTCCTCGGCGGTGGCGACCTCCACCAGCAGGGCCTGCGGCCCGACGGGAAGCGCCCGCAGCGGCGCGGGCCGCCCGGCGCCCGTCACGCGAACGCCTCGACGCGGACGCCCGCGGCCGTCAGCCCCTCCCGCACGCGCCGCGCGAGCAGCGCCGCCCCGGGGGTGTCGCCGTGCACGCACAACGAGCGGGCGCGGACGGCGACCTCCTCGCCGGTGAGCGCGGTGACCGCCTGCTCGCGGGCCAGCCGGACGGAACGCGCGATGACGGCCTCGGGGTCGAGCACGACGGCCCCCGGCTGCCGGCGCGGGACGAGCGTGCCGAGGGCGGTGTAGGCGCGGTCGGCGAACGCCTCCGCCACGACGGGCAGCCCGGCCCGGACGGCCGCCTCGTGCAGCTGCGAGCCCGGCAGGCCCAGCACCGGCAGCGGTCCGCCGGCGCGCAGCACGCCGGAGACCACGGCGGCGGCCTGCTCGGCGTCGGTGACGACGCGGTTGTAGAGCGCGCCGTGCGGCTTCACGTACGTCACGTCGGAGCCGGCGGCCCGGGCGAAGGCCCGCAACGCACCGATCTGATACGTGATTTCGTCGGCCAGCTCGTCGGGGGGAACGTCCATGGCGCGGCGTCCGAAGCCGGCGAGGTCGCGGTAGGAGACCTGCGCGCCGATGCGCACGCCGCGCTCGGCGGCGCGCTCGCACACCCACCGCATGGTGGAGGGGTCGCCCGCGTGGAAGCCGCAGGCGACGTTGGCGCTGGTGACGGCCGACAGCAGGGCGTCGTCGTCCGTCAGGTGCCAGCGGCCGAAGCCCTCGCCGAGGTCGGCGTTGAGGTCGAGCACGGGCAGCGCGGCGGGGTGTGCGGTCATCGGTCTGCCTCCCGCATGGTGTCGAGGATGAGCCGGCGGGCGTCGTCCAGATAAGCGGTCAGCTCCGCCTCCGCCCGGGCGTGCTCGCCGCCGGCGAGCAGCTGCGCGAGGGCACGGTTGCGGGCCACGAACGGCTCGTGGAAGTGGCGCGGCGAGGGCATCTCGTGGAAGGCCAGCCGCAGTTCGGCCAGCAGCCGGTCCATCGCCGCGTCGATGCGCTCGCTGCCGGCCAGTGCGGCGAGCGCCCGGTGGAAGCGCAGGTCGGCCGAGCCCACCTCCAGCCAGTTCCCCGCGTCCGCGGCCAGCTCGGCCTGCGCCACCGCTTCGGCGAGCGCCTCCCGGCGTGCGGCGGGGGCGGTGCCGGCGGCCCGTACGCCCGCGGTCTCCAGGGCCTCGCGGACCCGGTAGATGTCCGTGACGTCGGCGGGCTCCAGGACGCGGACGAACACGCCGCGGTTCAGCAGGTGCACCACCAGGCTCTCGTGGACCAGCAGCCGGAACGCCTCGCGGAGCGTGTTGCGCGACACCCCGAGCTCCCGGCCCAGGGCCTCCTCCGACAGCTGGGTGCCGGGCGGCAGCGCGCCGCCCTCGATGCGCTCGCGCAGCGTCGCGGCGACGCGCTGAGCGGTGGACCGGGCCATGGCGTCTCCCACGGACTCGACGGAGTGACCGCTTCAGCCGGTACCGGGGAACCAGCCGTCTCGGCCTTCGACGGGTTCAGCATTGCCTATTGAGGATTGTTGAACAATATCTTAGCGTCCTCCGCAGTCGCCTCACCTCGTCGAGTGAGGTCCGAGAATGCGGAAGGCCCACGCATGCTCGTACTCCTGGGCGTCCTCGTGGTGGTGGCCGGCTTCGCCACGAGGCGCAACCCCCTCCTGGTGGTCGGCGCGGCCGGCATCGTCACCGGCCTGCTGGGCGGGCTCTCCCCGCAGCGGGTCCTGGCAGCCTTCGGCACCGGCTTCGCCTCCAGCCGCGCCGTGACCGTCTTCGCCATCACCCTGCCCGTCATCGGCCTCCTGGAACGCCACGGACTCCAGGAACAGGCCCGCGCCCTCCTCGCCCGCTTCGCCGGGCTCACCGCCGGCCGCTTCCTCGCCCTCTACCTCCTGCTGCGCCAGATCACCGCGGCCGTCGGCCTCGGCGGCGTCCTCGGGCACGCCCAGACCGTGCGCCCGCTCGCCGCGCCCATGGCCGAGGGGGCGGCGGAGCGCCGCCACGGACCGCTGACCGACCGGGCGCGGGAGAAGGTGCGTTCCTTCGCGGCGAGCGCCGACAACGTCGGCTTCTTCTTCGGGGAGGACGTCTTCCTCGCCGTCGGCTCGATCCTCCTGATCACCGGATTCGTCAACACGACCTACCACACGCACCTGGAGCCGCTGGACCTCGCGCTCTGGGCCGTCCCGACCGCCCTGTGCGCCCTCGCCGTCCACGGCTGCCGGCTGCTGCGGCTCGACCGCGGGCTGGAACACGCCCTGCGGCCCGCCCCGGAGCGCGCCCGTCCCGACGGAGTGGCCCGATGATCCGAGCGGAATGGTTCTTCTGGCTCGTCGGCGGCGTCTTCCTGGTGATGGCCGCGCAGATGCTCACCGACCGGAGCAACCCCCGGCGCCTGGGCACCGCGGCCTTCTGGGGCCTGCTCGGCCTCGGCTTCTGCTACGGCACCTGGGTGGCCGAGAAGAAGGCGCCGGCCGAACCGCTGGGCGCCGCCGTCCTCGTCATGGCCGGCCTCGCCGGCTTCGGCTTCACCGGGCGCGGCACGCCCCGCACCACCACGGCCGCGGAGCGCGCCGCCGGGGCGCGGAAGCACGGCAACGGGCTCTTCGTGCCCGCCCTGACCATCCCCCTCGTCGCGCTGGTCTGCGCGGTCGGCGTCAAGCGGCTCCACGTGGGCGGCGAGCCCGTCCTGCAGAAGGGCAGCGAGACCGTCCTGGGCCTCGGCATCGGCTCGCTCGTGGCCCTCGCCGTCGCCATGGTGATGCTGCGCGAGAAGCGTCCGTCCACGCCCCTGCACGCGGGACGGTCGATGCTGGAGTCCATGGGGTGGGCCATGCTGCTGCCCCAGCTGCTGGCCACCCTCGGGGCGATCTTCTCCGTCGCCGGGGTCGGCGACCAGGTCCGCAGGCTCACCACCGCGGTGCTGCCGGAGGGGTCCGTCCTCCTCGGGGTCGTCGTCTACTGCACCGGCATGTTCGTCTTCACCGTCATCATGGGCAACGCCTTCGCCGCCTTCCCCGTGCTGACGGCGGCCGTCGGCTGGCCGGTGCTGGTGGAGCAGGCGCACGGCAACCCCGCCGCCGTGCTCGCCGTCGGCATGCTGGCGGGATTCTGCGGCACGCTCGTGACCCCGATGGCGGCCAACTACAACCTCGTCCCCGCCGCCCTGCTGGAGCTCAAGGACCAGTACGGGCCCATCAAGGCACAACTTCCGACCGCTTTCGTCCTGCTCGGCTGCAATATAGCCATCATGTTCGCTTTTGCGGTCTGATGGTGCGATCAGGTCCGGTCGAATCCGGCCCGGACCGGACCTGATCGCTCCGGTGCGCGGACCCGGGCCCCTGTGAACGGGTGTGCGGGGGCCCGCCCTAAACTGGAGCGCCGCACTCCGGCGGGCCCGTGCCGTTTCGTCCGTTGTCGGTGCGACCGCCTACTCTGTGCGACGTGACTTCTGCAGCCCCGGCGGCCGTTCCGCCCCAGCTCAACGGGCCCTCACGCCCAGCCCCGGGCCCGGCCGCCGACGAGGGCCTGGCCCGGCGGCTGCGTGCGCTCGCCTGCACCGCCCCCCTGCACGACCTCGACGTGCGCAAGGCCAACCTCGCGGGCGAGTTCGGCGTCTACGCCATGGCGGAGGTGGCGCTGGCCGCCATCGACCTCGTCACGCTCACCATGGACTTCGACACCGGCGCCGACCACGAGCAGATAGTCACCAGGCTCCAGCCCCGCGTCGCCGCCCAGGCGCCCGAGCGGCCCCACGGCGAGCACGAGCGCGTCGCCCGCTGGGTCCTGGAGAACCTCATCAACGTCGGCAGCGTCGACCGCGGCTTCCGCGCCGTCTACGGCACGTTCGGCGCCGACGGCGCGTACGTGCGGCGCGACTACGACTTCAAGCTCATCGAGGAGGTCCCCGGCCCCGGCGGCACGGTCTTCCTGCGCACCACCGACGAGGCCGTCAACGTCCTCGTCGGCGCCCTCGACACGGACGTCACCAGCGCCCAGATCGCCGCCGAGGTCAAGCTGGAGGTCCTCATCAGCCGCGGCCGGCTGGCCGACGCCCAGCTCGCCGCCGAGCAGGCCCGCTACCGCACCGTCCAGTACGCCGAGACCCTCCGCAAGACCCTCGACGCCACGCGGCGCAACGTCCGCGCGGTCGACTGGCTGCAGGCCGTCCCCGACATGATCGCCGAGGCCCTCGACCACGTCGCCGACCGCTACCGCCACGAGAACGCGATCCTCACCAACATCCGCAAGGCGCGCGACGAGGCGGAGGACCCCGAGAACAAGCGGCGCGCCGCCGAGCTCGTCGACATCGTCAAGGACTGCATCCGCCGCCACACCCAGCTGCAGTCCCGCCTCCTGGAGGCCGGCCCCCTCTTCCGCGCCGAGCAGGACCGTCAGGCGTTCGCGACGCCCACCGCCCGCTCCGGCCTCGACCTGTACGGCCAGCTCCTGGCCCCGCTGCTGCCGCTGCCCCTGGAGCAGGCCGGCCGCGTCACGGACGCCTTCTTCGCCCGCGGTACGGGTCTGCGCACCCCCGCCTCGGTCCGGGTCGGCGACCTCGTCGAGATGCTGCTGACGCCGCCCGCCGAGCGCGAGCACCTCGGCGCCGAGATGCCGGAGCCCGACCTCGTCGAGACCCCCGACGACAGCCGGTTCAGCGAGGAGCAGCTGGCCGTCGCCATGGAGCTGCTGTCCCTTCCGCCGGACGCGCCCCGCCGCCTCTCCGGCCTCCTGGCCGAGGCCCGCCGCCAGGACCCCGAACTGCCCTACCTCGTCGCCCTGCTGGCCGTCCACGCCGCCAGCCCCTCGGTCGGCACGGCCTACCGCCAGGGCGAGCAGTCCCTGTTGTTCGCCGTCGACGACGGCACCGTCCTCGACGACCCGGAGTTCGGCGGCGCCGACCTGATCGTCGGCACGGCCCTGCTGGACGCGGCCGGCATGGCCGCGGACCGTTCGGAGGCGTCGTGAGCCGCCGGGCCGGGCTTTCGGGGCCCGCCCGCTCCACGGCGCCGAACCCCCCGGGTGACGGCCGGTCCGGCACCGCCGGGCCACGCCGCGGTGGCCGAGCGCCGCTGCGGCGGGCCGTGGGCCCCGGGGCCGGGGCGGAGCCCCGGGAAACGGCGAAAGGGCGGGACCGGGGCCCACTCCCGCCGCGACGGCGCGCAACCCCCGCGGCGCGGCCCGGCGGTGCCGAACCGCCCCCACCCCATGGACTGACCCCCAGCAGGAGCACCCACCGTGACTGAGTACGACGCCGACGCCCCGGCCGACGAGCCCGTCGTCGGCGGAACCGGCGAGACCGGCGAGACCGGCGAACCCCGAGCGGCGACCGGCACCGCACAGGTGACCCCCGCCGACGCCGCCGACGCCGCGCGCCTCATCGCGTTCGGCCTGCAGCCCAAGCTGCAGCCCGCCCGCGACGCCGACTACGCCGAGCTGCTGCGCCGCCACCGCGACGACCCCGCCTTCGCACGCCTCGCCGACGCCGTCGCCGCCGGCCTCGGGCTGATCGTCCTGGAGGTGTCCACCCGGGCCGGCATGGCCGTCACCGCCGCCGAGGACTCCGTCTTCGCCGTCCGCATGGGCGACTACGCCCGCCGCGCCACCGCCGACTCCGGAGACCGCTTCCTGCACGGCCTGGCCCACCTCGCCGTCGCCGCCATGGCCTTCCCGCGCCCCGAGGACCTCGCGGACGACGGCTACATCGGCCGCATCACCGTCAACGGCGTCGACGCGTTCGTCCGCCAGGCGTGCCGCCGCCTGGAGGAGAAGGCCGCCGCGCAGGGCGAGAACACCGACCCGGCCACCGACGCCCCCGCCCTGGAGGCCGCCTGGCGGGTCTACGCCCGCCGCAGCGCCACCGGCGCCACCAAGGACGCCCGCCGCCTGGCCGGCTCCACCACCGGCATCATCGCCAAGGCCGTCGCCTTCCTCGTCGACTCCGGCTTCCTGCAGCGCACCGGCGACGACGCCGGTGGCGCCTTCCGCACCACGGCCCGCTACCAGCTGCAGGTCCGCGACATGGCGGGCACCGCCGCCATGACCGAGCTGCTGGAGCTGGGCGTCGTGCCGGTCGGCGACGGCAGCGCCACCCTGCTCCCGCCGGACGACACCGACGACCTCGACCTGGTCGCCGACGCCGGCCTGCCCTTCCACTCGTAAACCGTCTCGTCAACCGTCAAACCGTCAAACCAGCGACAAACGAGAGTCCGCCGCCATGTACGAGCTGTCCCGGGTCCGCCTCTACTCCATCGGACCCGCCGGTGCGCGCTACGCCGACACCGTGCTGGACCTGCGCGGAGTGGGCGCGCCGGTGCCCTCCCCCGCGCCCGCGCAGGCGGAGTTCTTCGAGGAGGAGCCGGTCGGCCCGCCGCGCCGCCCCGCCCCCGCCGGCGTGCTCTTCCTGGAGAACGGCGGCGGCAAGTCCGTCCTCCTCAAGCTGATCTTCTCGGTCATGCTGCCGGGCCACCGCAACACCCTGGGCGGCGCCAGCTCCGGCGTGCTGCGCAAGTTCCTCCTCGCCGACGACTGCGGCCACGTCGCCCTGGAGTGGCAGCACGTCGTGACCGGCGAGTCCATCGTCGTCGGCAAGGTCAGCGAGTGGCGCGGCCGCCAGGTCTCCAACGACCCGCGCAAGTTCGCCGAGGCGTGGTACTCCTTCCGGCCCGGCCCCGGCCTGAGCCTGGACGCGCTGCCCGTCGCCGAGTCCACCGCCATGCGCCCCACGGCCGACGGCGCCTCCGGCGCGCGCGGCCGCCGCCGCACCATGAAGGGCTTCCGCGACGCCCTCACCGAGGCCGGCAAGGCGTACCCCAACCTGGACGTGGTGTGGGAGGAGATCCACGAGCGCTGGAACGAGCACCTCGGCGAGCTCGGCCTGGACCCCGAACTCTTCCGCTACCAGCGCGAGATGAACGCCGACGAGGGAGAGGCCGCCGGCCTCTTCGCCGTCAAGAACGACTCCGACTTCACCGATCTGCTGCTGCGCGCCGTCACCGACACCCGTGACACCGACGGCCTCGCCGACCTCGTGCACGGCTTCGCCCACAAGCTGGGCCGGCGGGCCGAGCTGACCGCCGAGCGCGACTTCACCGCCGGCTCCCTCGACCTGCTCTCCCGCATCGGCGAGGCCGGCGGCCGCCGCGAGCAGGCCCGTGGCGTGCACGCCGCCGCCGAGCGCCGCACCCGCGTCCTGGCCCGCAGCCTGTCCGGGCGCGGCGCCGAGGAGCGCGGCCGGGCCGTCGAGCTGGCCGAGCAGGTCGCCGCCGCCGCGCACGCCGTCACCGACGCCGAGTCCGAGCGAGGCCGCCACTCCCTGGTCGCCGCCGAGCTCGCCTACCGCCACGCCTCCCTGGCGCTGGCCGCCGCCGAGAAGGCCGCCGCCGCCCAGCGCCGCGAGCTC
Organism: Streptomyces sichuanensis; assembly: GCF_020328095.1. NCBI lineage: Bacteria > Bacillati > Actinomycetota > Actinomycetes > Kitasatosporales > Streptomycetaceae > Streptomyces > Streptomyces sichuanensis. The sequence continues at coordinate 690 of NZ_JAIXMK010000133.1, read as the reverse complement.
AACGACGCCCGTACGCTGCACTCCGCCTGGCAGGCCGCCGAGACCGTGCTGCGCCACCGCGCCGCCGCCGACCGCTCCGCGCGCGTGGCCGCCGCCATCCACGAAGCCGAGCGGGACGCCGCCCCGGCGCTCGCGGCCCGCTCCCGGGCCGCCACCGAGCTCGTCCGCGCCCTCAACGCCGCCGCCGAGCAGGGCGAACGGCTGGCCAACGAGCACGAGGAACGTTCAGCCGTCCTGCAGGAGACCGGCGAGGCCGCCCACCGCGACGCCACCGCCGCCGCCACCGAGGCGCAGCGCGCCCGCAGCGAGGCCGGGCACCTGCGCCAGCGCCTGGCCGAGGTCGAGCAGGAGACCGCCGAGGCGGTCCGCGCGGGCTGGCTCGACGACAGCGCCCCCGACGCCGACCCCGCCCGCGCCGCGCTCGCCGCCAGCGACGCCGAGAAGCCGGCCGTGGCCGCGTACGAATCGGCCCGCGAGACGGCCCGCCAGGCGGCCGAGCGGGCCAAGGAGGCGGCCGCCGCCGAGACCCGCGCCGAGCTGGCCGCGGCCCGCGCCTCCGACGCCGCCACGGCCGCCGAGTCGTCCTACGGGGCCGAGCGCCGCGCCGCCGAGTCCATCGCCTCCGACCAGCGCGTCGTCGAGCTCCTGGGCCTGCCGCAGGACCCGGCCGCCGGCCGGCTGCCGGCGCAG